>DAHWHT010000301.1 GCA_027335515.1 Clostridia bacterium | reverse complement strand
CAGCGCCAGCGCCACGGCCCGCCGCAGGAGGGGATTGGAGAAGGGCGGCTTGGAGGTGTTGAAGCCCAGGTAGGCGACCCCCAGATCCGGCGCGACCAGCACGCGGCTGCCGGCGGGCAGGCGGGCCGACAGCACGGCGCGCGAGGCGGGCGCCGCGAGGATGGCGACCCGCCCCGCGTCGAACGCCGCGAGTTGTTGGGCCGGCGCGCTCATGATCAGAAAGCGGACCGGCAGCTGCGGCGCCGCCCCGTGCCAGTAGCGGGAGTTGGGCAGCAGGGTGAGGGATTGGCCGGGGAGTGACCGCCCCAGCACATAGGGTCCGCTGCCCGCCGAGTGCTGAAACCACCAGGCCTGCCCGCCTGCGACGAGCGCGCGCCGCCGCTCCACCACCGCCGTGCTGGGCAGGGCCAGCAAGGCGCGAAAATCCACCACGGGCCGCCGCAGCCGAAAGACGACGCCGTTGCTGCCGGATACGGCGATGCCGGAGGCGGGCTTACCCGCGCGCAGGGCGGCAAACCCGCGCAGCGCCGCAAAGGCCTGCGCCTCTGGCGCGTGCGAGCCCCGGCGCAGCATGCGCGTCAGGGAATACACCACGTCCTGCGGCCGGACCGGCCGCCCGTCCGAGAAACGGGCCCCGGTGGCCAGGCGGACCGTCAGCGTCGTCCGCGCGTGGTTCCAGGACCAATGGCCCGCGAGCAGACCGCGCAGCCGCCCGCCCGCGCCATAGCTGAACAGCGGCTGGTACAGCAGTTGCACCGCCGAAATGGATTCCGTATCCTGGGCGGCCGCCGGATCCAGCGTGGGAAAATCCCCCGGTACCGCCACCGTCAGCGCGCGGCTGCGGCCCGGACGGGGAGCGCGGGGTAGCGCGGTTGGCACCGGGTCCACGCTCCGGCTGGCGCACCCGCCGAGAAGCGCGGCAAACACCAGCGCCAGCCCCGCCGCCCGACGAACCGACCGCGTTCCAACCACCAAAGCCCTGGTGGAGAAAATGTGTACCGACCGACCGCTCGGTCTTCCACACGTCCGCCCGACCAGGATTCGCCCCTTTCGGCCCTGGATTTGCCCCCTGCGGGGCCCAGACCACAGACGGACCTCGGGCCGCGCAACGCCGGGCAGGCCCCTCACCGCGAATTCAACCGCGCGCGCACCGCCTTGGTTGACGCCCCCCCACCCCAGGCTACAATAACCGTTGGCGTGGGTTGCGCCCACTGCGACGGCCACAACAGCAGGACCGGGCGTCAGAATGGCATCATGCCACAATGGCCGCCCGCCGTGGCCGCCGGCCCATCGGGCGCCGCCGAGGGAAGGTGCACACGATGCAACGTCGATTGCACACCGACTGGCAACTGCAGGCGCGGATGGCGTTCACGATGCTGCTGCTCGCCTTGGTCTACCTGTTTTTCGCCAACATCCTGCTGCGTTCGGGGGTCGGGCTGCCGGCCATCGCCCTTTTGGTGGGCGGCCTCGCGCTATCCCAATACTACTTCTCGGACCGGCTCGTCCTGGCCTCCACGCGGGCCCGCCTGGTCCGCCCGGGGGAACTGCCCGCGGTTGAGGACATGCTGGCGAGGCTGGCGGCCATCGCCAACCTGCCGACGCCCCGACTGGCCGTAATCGACTCGGCAGCGCCCAACGCCTTTGCCACCGGCCGCAATCCGGGCCACGCCGTCGTCGCCGTGACCACCGGCCTGCTGCGCCAACTGCCGCCGGCCGAGGTCGAAGCGGTGTTGGGCCACGAACTGACCCATGTGCACAACCGCGACGTCGCCGTCATGGCGATGGCGACCTTCTTTGCCACCATCGCCGGTTTCATCGTGCAGAACGCCTTTTGGATCGGCATGTTCGGTGGGGGCTTCGGAGGCGGCATGGGCGGGGGCCGGCGCAACCGCGGCGACGCCTTCGGAATCGTCTTTCTCGTGTCGGCCCTCGTGGCCGTCGTCAGCTTCTTTTTGATCTCGGCGCTTTCCCGCTACCGGGAGTATGCCGCGGACCGCGGTTCGGCCCTGCTGACCGGCCAGCCCGGCACCCTGGCGTCCGCGCTCGTGCGCATCAGCGGCGCCGACCAGCGCATCCCCACCGAGGACCTGCGGCGCATGCAGCCGGCGGCGGCGCTGTGCATCAGCCCGGTGCGCCGCGCGGCCTTCGGCGAGTTGCTGATGACCCATCCCAGCCTTGAACACCGGCTGACGCACCTGCGGCGGATCGAGCAGGAACTTGCCGGCGCGGGCGCGCGTCCGCGCCACTGAACGCCCTGCGGGGCAAGGGAGGGGCCCGACGGTGGCCTTGTGGGACGCGTTGCTCGCCTCCGTCTTCGGCCGCACGCGCCTGCCCCGCCCGGACATGGACCGCATCTTTGCCCTGGCGGCCGCGGCACCCTCCCTGCCGGACGCCGAACTCCAATTCGACGGCCGTGCCGCCGTCTGCCTCAAACCGGTGGAGGGTGGCGAGTTCGCCGCGGCCGATCGAGAAATCCAGGCACTGGTCCAACTGGCCGCCAACAGCCCGGACTTCCACGGCAAGGCCAAAAGCCAGCAGGATGCGCTCGGGTACCGCTGGATCCGCTTCGACGACGACGACCTCGGCGAGTGCGTCAACCTGATCCACCTGGCGGGCAGCACGCTCCAGGAAAAGGGCTATGGCGAACAACTCCTGGTGGCGGGGTTCCGCTTCCACCTCGGCCCCGAGGCCGCTTGCGGCTACCTCCTCTACAACTACAAGCGGGGCCGCTTCTATCCCTTCGTCCCCTCCGGCGGCGATGGCCAACGGACCCGGGACCATGCGGCGGAGTTCCGTGCCAGCGGCGCCCTGGGATCGCTCCTGCCGATGGAGCAGGATATCTCGCGCTGGTTTCCGCTCTGGGAACTGCCTCTTTGAAGGACGCCGCACCCGCAGCCGGCGCCAGGCCGCAACGCCGAAGGGCCCGGCCGGCCCCCAGGGGAACCGACCGGGCCCCAGTCAGCGGGAACCCCCGATTCAGGTCTTGGGCTGGGTGAAGAGCTGCCGCGCCTCGGCCAGGGATGTGTCCGAGGCGGGCAGGACCAGGTCCGACTCGACCAACCGATCGGCGGGCAGATGGGAGCCGCGCTCACGCACCAAGCGCAGGACACTTTGGAACTGTTGGTGGAACGCTGCCTCATCGTCGGCCGCCACCGCCTCAAAGAGGTGGCCGTCCGCAACCTTGAGCGCATGCAGCGCCTCGCCTTCCAGATCGTACTGGCCCTCACCCTGGATGCGCACGATCACGACGGATCCCCCTCCCACCTACTGGCCGGACGACATTTCCGCCTTCAGCCGCGCCAGATCGCTGTCGACGGCCGCCTTGGCCGAGATCTTACCCAACTCCGACGCCACCGGATCGGAGGGCTGCAGGCTGTCCTGCAGGGTGCCCTGGCTCACCAACTCGTCGATGGCCGAGGCGCGCGCCCGCATGCCATCCGTGCGGTCCTGGGCCCGCTGCATGGTCAGGCCCACGTCGGCCATCTCCTCGGACAGACCGGTGGCCGCCTCGCCGATCTTGACGCTGGCCTGCGCCGCGGTGTATTGGGCCTTGATGACCTCTTTCTGATTGCGGAACGCGTCGACCTTCGCGACCAGCCGCTGCTCCGCCTGAGTCAGTTTGTCCTGCTCACCCTGCAGCCCGGCGATCTGCTGCTGCAGCCCGGCGAGTTGCTGGCTCAACCCCTGCTTGCGCTCCAGGGCGCTCTTGGCAAGGTCCTCCCGCCCGGCGGAAAGCGCCTGCTTGGCCTCTTTCTCCAGGGTATCCGCCTGCTGGCGCAGGGTATCGGCCTGCAACTCGAGCCGCTTCTTGCTGGCGACGACATCCGCGAGTCCCCGCTTGACGTTTTGCAGCAGCTCGAGCTGCTTCTGGTATGAATACTCGAGCGTCTGGCGCGGGTCTTCCATCTGGTCCAGCGTCTGGTTCATTTTCGCCTTGAAGATCGTCGACATCCGCGATAGGATGCCCACTCCGTCATCCCCCCGCTCTTCACGTATCGGCCTGGATTATACCACCGCATCTGCGGCCGTCCCCCGTGCGGCCATCGGCGTTTCGCTTTCGTACCGACCGCCTCAAAGCAATACGGCGCCGCGCGACGCGGAGGTCACGGAACGCACGTAGCGGCCCAACCAGCCGCGGGTCACCCGCGCCTGCGGCGGCTGCCAGGCGGCGCGGCGGCGGGCCCACTCCTCATCCGGCACCCTGGCGTCGATGCGGCGGGCGGGAATGTCGATGCGCACCACGTCGCCCTCCTGCAACCACGCGATCGGCCCCCCCTCGGCCGCCTCCGGGGAGATGTGGCCCAGGCAGATGCCGCGCGTGCCGCCCGAGAAGCGGCCGTCGGTGATCAGGGCCACCCGCTTGCCCAATCCCTGCCCCTGGATGGCCGCGGTCGGACCGAGCATCTCCGGCATCCCTGGACCACCCCGCGGCCCCTCGTGCCGGATCACCACCACGTGCCCGGCCTTCACGCGGCCGGCCGCAATGCCATCGGCCGCCTCTTCCTGCGATTCGAACACGATGCAGGGCCCCTCGTGAACCTGGATGCTCGGATCGACGGCCCCCGCCTTGAGGAGGGCGCCGTCCGGCGCCAGATTGCCGTAGAGCACCGCCAGGCCGCCGGTGGGGCTGTATGGGTCGTCCAGCGGGCGGATCACCTCGCGGTTGCGCACCTCCGCCAACCCCAGGTTCTCGCCAAGCGTGCGTCCGGTCACCGTTGGACAGTCCAGGTCGAGGACGCCGGGCCGACCGGCGAGTTCCTTGAGGATGGCGTGGACGCCGCCGGCCTCATGCACGTCCTGGATGTGCCAGTTCGAGGCCGGGCTGACCTTGCAGATGTAGGGCACGCGGTTCGAGATCTCACCGATGCGCGCCAGCGGATAGTCGATCTCCGCCTCGTGTGCCAGGGCCATGCCGTGCAGCACCGTATTCGTGCTGCCGCCCATCGCGACGTCCAGGGCAAAGGCGTTGTCGAGGCTGTTGCGGTGGACGATGTCACGCGGCTTGAGGTTGTGCTCCACGAGCCAGAGAATCTGGCGCGCCGCCTGCCCGGCCAGCCCTTCGCGCTCCGGCGTCTGGGCCAGGATGGTGCCGTTGCCCGGGAGGGCCAGCCCCATGGCCTCGGCCAGACAGTTCATGGAGTTGGCGGTGAACATGCCGGAACAGGATCCGCACGACGGACAGGCGGAACGCTCCAGGGCCTCCAGTTCGGCGGCCGAACTCGTCCCGGCCTGTACCGCGCCGACCCCTTCGAACACCGAGATCAGGTCGATGGCCGCGCCACCGGGACCGACGCCGGCCCGCATGGGCCCGCCGCTGATGAAGATCGTCGGGATGTTGACACGCAGCGCGCCCATCAGCATCCCGGGGGTGATCTTGTCGCAGTTGGGGATGCACACCAGACCGTCGAACCAGTGCGCCATGACCATGGTTTCCAGACAATCCGCGATCAGTTCGCGACTGGGCAGCGAATAGCGCATGCCGATGTGGCCCATGGCGATGCCGTCGTCCACACCGATGGTGTTGAACTCGAACGGCACGCCCCCGGCGGCGCGCACCGCCTCTTTGACCACCCGCCCGAAGTCCTGCAGGTGGCGGTGCCCGGGAACGATATCGACATACGAGTTGCAGATGCCGATGAACGGTTTGCCGAAGTCCTCGTCCGTCAGACCGGTGGCCCGCAAGAGGCTGCGGTGCGGGGCCCGATCCACCCCGCGCTTGATCATATCGCTGCGCAACCCACACGCCCCCCAAGAGGCGGCCCCTGAGGCCCGCCCGCGTGGCCTTCGCCCTCAGGGAACACGCCTCCTGCCGCCCAGCCCGAGGCGCGCGCGGCAGCACCGGACGGCCGCCAGGGGCCCCTTGCGGGAACCGGCTGCCTGCCCACATCGTCCCGCTGGCTGCCCAGATCGTCCCATAGAACGAAGGACCGGTTCGAAAAAGGGGTGGGCGACATGCTGCGGCCACGCCGGGTGATGGACGGCGTGCCCGCATCTGCGGGCCGGGACCCTTTCTGGAGGCAGCAACCGCACAGGTGCCATCCGACCACACGGAACCTGGCCAGCCGGGCTGCTTGACCCCGACCACGATTTTGCGGCGAGCCGCGGTGCTTGCCATACCATTGCCGCTGCCGTGATACACTCACGCAGGTGGGTGAGCATTCCATGATTCGCCGACTGGCTGCTAAGCAGTTCAGGGGCATTCGTGACGAGGGTATGATCCTCGGCCGTTGCAACCTGTTGATCGGCCCCAACGGCGGCGGCAAGTCCAACATCCTCGACGCCATCCGCTTCCTGCAAGGCGTAGGCAACGGGTTCACGGTTCGAGATGTTCTAGATGGAAAACCCGAAGGGGTAGCCAACTGCTGACGAGATTATAGTCATTTCTACGCAAATATGTGCTGTGCTGGGTCTATGAAGCTGTCGGACTGGGCCCGCCGGGAGGGCATCGCCTACGTTACCGCGGGCCGACTTGGAGCGGCAGGTCGCCCGGGTGACGGTGTGGGCGACGGCGGGCGGACTGCCGGTGCATGGAGTGGTGACGGAGGTGGGCTCCAGATTGAACGGCAATCACCGCAAGTTATGGCGACTGCTCGCCGACCGGGAGGTGTTGTCCGCCATCCTGGTCGAGC
>DAHWHT010000300.1 GCA_027335515.1 Clostridia bacterium | reverse complement strand
CCAGGAACCGCCGCGCCCGGGTGAAGGCGACGTAGCAAAGGCGGCGCTCCTCCTCCACCGCCGCCGCGTCCAAGGCCGAGCGGTGCGGCATGCGGCCCGGGACGCAACCCGCCACGAAGACCGCGTCAAACTCGAGCCCCTTGGCCGCGTGGCAGGTGGAGACCACCACCTGCGGGTCGCCGCCGGAGGACGCCAGCCGCGCCTCCGCCGCGCCGACCCGTTCGGTGAGGTCGGCGTAGTCGCGCGCCGTCAACGCCAGGGCCGCCAGGGCGTCGGCCACCCCGAGCCACTCGCGCCCGTCCACATCGGAACCGCGCCCCGCCAGGAACGCGTCATACCCCAGCGGCCCGCGGACCGACGCCAGGGCCGTCGCCGGGTCCAGACCGCGCAGCCGATCCACCCCCTCGCACAGACCCCGCACGTGCGCCTGCTGCCAGGCCGGCAGCCCCGGCAGGCGCGCCAGGGCGTCGAGTCGGCCCCCCGCACGGGCCAGCATCTCCGTGGAGATGTAGCGGCGGGGACGGTTGGCGATCCGTCGCAGGGCGGCGGCGTCCGCCGGATCGCTGGCCAGGCGCAGATAGGCCAGCAAGTCCTGCGCGACCCAATGCCGAAAGGGGCCGCCGGTGCCGTCGCGGACCGCAACCACCAGGCCAGACTCCGCCAGGACGTGGGCGATCGTCGCCGCGGCCGTGTGGGTGCGGCAGAGAACCGCCGCGGGCGGCGCCATCCCCTCGTCCAGCACCCGCCGCGCCCGTCGCGCGATGGCCTCCGCCTCCGCACGCGCGTCGGGGTAGCCGATGGCCACCACCACCCCCGGTTCCCTGGCGACGGACCGGCCGGCAAACGCGGCGCGCCTGCGGTTGTGTCCAATCAGGCGGTTGGCGGCGTGCACGATGGCCGACCGGCTGCGGAAGTTCTCCCGCAGCGTGACGGTCGGGGCGTTGGGCCACGCGGTGGCAAAGGCCCGCATCCACTCGGGGGACGCCCCGCGGAACCCGTAGACGGCCTGATCGGGATCCCCGACCGCCAGGACGTTGTCGGCCGGGGCCGAGAGCAACCGCAACAGTTCCCACTGCGGCCGGTTGACATCCTGAAACTCGTCCACCTGGATATGGCGCAGGCGGGCGCGCTCCGCGGCCAGCCGCCCGGGGTCGGCCCGCAGACAACCGAGGGCCTCCCACGGCAGGTCATCGAGGTCCAATCGACGGGCATCCGCCTTGGCCTGCGCATACCGGTCGCAGATCTCCGGAAAATCCTTGGGGTCCACGCCAAAGCCGGCCAACCCGGCCCGCGTCGCCACCTCCCGGAGGTCCGCGGCGTCCCCGGATCGTGTCGCACCCGTGTTAATGGCCAGGCTGATGGCGGAACCGAGGGCGTCCACTGCGCCCTCTTCGACCGCCTCGCCGCGTCGACGGCCGGTGCGCTGCGCAAACAAGAGTTGGCGCAGCAGCCGCAGCCGCTCACCCTCCAGCAGCACTTCCGGGGCGCGGCCACCCGCGGCCGCGCGCACCACGCCGAAGGCATAGGCGTGGAAGGTGCCGCAGCGCACCCTGCGGGCGGAGACCGGTCCGGCAAGGGCCGCGAGCCGGGCGGCAGCCTCCTGCCGGGCGGCAACGGTGAAGGTTACGTACCACAGCCCGCCGGCCGGCAGCGCACCGGCGGCGAGGCGCGCCGCCCGGGAAACCAAGACCGCCGTTTTCCCCGATCCGGGTCCGGCCTGCACCAGCAGCGGACCTGCCTCGTGCGCCACCACCTCGCGCTGCGACGCGGTGAACGCCGCATCCGCCGCCGCCAAGGCCTCGCCCCCCAAACGATGACACTTCCCTCTGCGGATCCCGGATCCTGCCCGCGTGCCCGGGCGGCCGCGGGGACATGCTTGGCGGAGGGAGGGGAAGCGGCATGCGGCGGGCGCACGTCGTGATCGCCGGGGCGGGTTACGCCGGCCTGGCGGCCTACCTGGCGCTGCGGCCGCGTCTGGATCGCGGGCTCATCGACCTCACCGTCGTCAGCGCGGCCGACACACACCTGCTGCTGCCGGAACTACCCCTGTATCTGGCCGGTCAGGAGTCCGAACGCGACATCCGCCTCCGGCTCGGCCACCTGATCCGGCCGCCCGCGCGCCTGCATCCGGCCCGCATCCTCCAGGTGCGCACGCAACCCCCGGCGCTCGTGGTGCAGGGCGCCGTCGATCCCTGGCGCGCCGACGGCCTCGTGCTCGCCCTCGGTTCCATACCCGACGACTTCGGGGTACCGGGGGTCCATGCGCACGCGACCGTCATCGGCCGCTGGGATGACGCGCGCGACCTGCGCCGCCGCCTGCTGGCCACCCTGGCGTCGCGCCACGGCGGCCGCGTCGCCATCGTCGGCGGCGGCTTCACGGGTGTGGAAATCGCGGCCGAGTTGGCCGACACGCACCGGGTGGCGGGCCGCTTCGTGCTGATCGCGCCCCATCTGCTCGCCGGACTGCCCGACCGCGTCGGTCAGACCGCGCGCGCCGCCCTGGAGCGGCTGGGGGTGGAACTGCTGCTGGGTGCCCGCGCCGCTGCGGTGCGGGCGGATGGGGTGGTGCTTGCCGACGGGCGGCACGTTTCCTGCGCCACGACCATCTGGGCTGCCGGGGTGCGGGCCAGTCCGGTGCTGGCGGCCTCACACCTGGCCGTCAATCGCCGCGGCCAGGCGGAGGTCGACGCAACCCTGCGGCTGGCACCGTACGTGTATGCCTGCGGCGACTGTGCCGCGGTCAGCGACCCCCGCACCGGACAACCCTTGGCGCCCACCGCCCAGGCCGCCCTGCAGCAGGGCCCGGCGGCGGCGGCCAATCTGCTGCGCGAACTGGAGGGTGCGCAGCGCGAGCCCCTGCGAATGCGCAACCTCGGCTTTCTGATCTCACTCGGACGCGACCGGGCCGTCGGCTCCGTGCTTGGCCACACGGTGGACGGGGGCGACGTCGCGACGCTCAAGCGCCTGATCGAGACCTACCACGCCTTCCAGATCGGCGGCCTGCACGCCCTGGGCTCGAGGCTGCTGCGCAGCACCGGCGCGCGCGGCGGTGAAAGCTGAGGCCATCTGTCTGCATGGATCAGGGGCACGACCCACAAACAGCGCGGTGGCGCGCAAAACCACCCCCCTTGTCGACGAACCTCACCGCCTGGCGTTCAAGGAGGACAAGCCAAGTCCGCTCCGTTCGGCGCCGATCTGGCGAAGGCGGGGCCGCACCGGGCGTCGCGCCTGCCTTCACGGGCGGAGCCGACCCACCCCACGGCGCCGACGCGTCCTCGTCCACCGTGGCGCGAAGCCAGAGCGGCGCGTTCAGGCCCTACCATAGATGGCTTGTTCGGGAAACGCGCAGCGCACGGCGATGCCGACGACCGAGGGTATCCGACGGCCGCGTGGAGACTTGGAAGATTGGATGATGGATCGCCCGCGGGGGCGGCGCGTCATTTCAGCTTTTTCTCTGCCCCCACTCCCAGGGCGTACGGCGTGAAACTCGGGTAGGCCAGATGGCCGGCGGCGGTTCTCTGAAATCGGCGCTCGATCTCTTCAGCGGGCAGAGGACGTGAGAAGTGGAACCCCTGCGCCATTGTGCAGCGCAACTGGCCAAGGAGGGCGGCCTGGTCGCCGGTTTCGACGCCCTCGGCCACCACATCCAGGCCAAGATCCCTGGCCATGGAGGCCACCGCGGAGACGATGGCGCGGTCGGCCGGCTCACTGGCGATGCGCTGAACAAAAAGTCGATCGATCTTGAGCACGTCAAGCGGCAGACGCTTGAGGTACGTGAGCGAGGCGTAGCCTGTCCCGAAGTCGTCCACCGCCAGGCGCAGCCCGAGGGCCTTGAGATGCTTGAGCGTCAAGATGGCGCCCTCTTCCATCGCAACGCTTTCGGTCACCTCAAGGCAGAGATGGGCCGGGTCCAATGCGGTCTTTTCCAGGGTGGAAGCGACCAGTGCAACCAAACGGGGGTCTGCCAACTGCCGCGCCGAGACGTTGACGGACATCACGACACCGTTCCCGCCGGACCAGCGCGCGTTCCAAGCACGTGCCTGACGGCAGGCCTGGTCGAGC
>DAHWHT010000296.1 GCA_027335515.1 Clostridia bacterium | reverse complement strand
AGACAGACAGATGGCCTGCGTCGGCCTGCACGTCCGATCCGCTGCCAAAAGGCCTTCATGGACGTTGGGACATCCAGGAGCAGGACAATGTCGATCTCACCGATGTCGAGGCCCAACTCCAGCGCACTCGTTGCAACTACGCCAGACAGCTCACCGCGCGACAGGGCCTCCTGAATCGCCTTTCGGTCGGCGGTCTCGTAGCCGGCCCGATAGGGGAGAATCCGCTGTCCTGGGGATGTCAGCGTCGGGGCATCGCCCGTATCCTCACCGAGATTGGCGGGCCGACGCTCGTTCTCGGGCTCGTCCTCGGGCTCCGCCGCCGCCGCCTCATGTGGTCCCCTGTAACAGGCCGCGACGAACTGCTCGACCGCCTTACGGGAGTCCGTGAAGGCCAGGAAGCGTCCAATCGCGGAGTCACTCAATAGGTTGAGGAGATGGACGGCTGCATCGAATGCGCTTCCAGTCACAGCATTCACGAGCAGCACCGGCTTATCCGACATGGGCGACCCGTCGTCGGCGGGTCCGTAGGTCGTCACGGTGAGGCCGGTCAGTTGCTCAATAAAGGCACTTGGTTGCCCCAGGGTGGCCGTGCTGGAAACAAATCGGTGAGGCCCCATCGCGGCGGACATTCGCCGCAGCAGGTACGCCATGTTGGTCCCAAACGCACCCTCATACACGTGGGCCTCGTCCGCGACGAGTAAACGAACCCGGTCGAGGAACCTACGGACAGCTGGATTCGACAGTTGGTTCATCAACCACGCATGGGCTACATCGGGCGTCATGAGCACAACATGCGCGGAGTCCAAGAGCGCCACGCGCTGATCGACGGCAACCCCGCCGTCGATATGGGCGACTCGCAAGCCCAGCGGGTTCGCCAGGGCGTTCCACTTGGCCAACTGGTCCTGGATCAAGGCGCGCGCCGGATAGAGGGCCAGCACGCGCGCGTTCGGGTCGCGCAGCAGAATATCTGCGGCTATGCTCATGAAGACCAGGCTCTTCCCCGAGGCAGTCGCGGTCGCAAGGCATACGTGGGCGCCGCCCAGGCATGCCTCAATCGCGGCGGCCTGGTGGGAGTAGAGCCCGTCTGGATGGCCTGAACGCAGCCACGACTGGAGCTGATCGTGCAGGGCTGCGGGCACGGGTGACTGCTTCGCCGCACGGCCTGGCACCAGAACGCGTTCCTGAACGCGGAGGCCGGCCTCGGCCAACAGTGGGAGGAGCGCGCGCTCGATGGGCAGGGGCGCGGGATCGGGGCTCTGCTCCACCGTTCCGGCCCCCTCGCGGGTCGTCCATGAGTGTCGGGTGCCCCCGGGAGAGAGGTCTGGACACGCCAGCCGCCCTGGGGGAGCCGTCTGGTGCCCCGCGCCCCTGCAAACGCAGGATTCGGGACAGACGCTACGCGTGGCAGAGGTTTTCGAATATGTAGTGTTCGCTGCTCCTGCCGAAGACCCTGCCGACTGGATACTCGCGAAGGCGCGCGTGCCGACCGGGTTGGCCTTCATCCGCTTGCTTGAAGGTGTCCTCGATCTTGGCCTGGCTGTGGTAGGCCGCGACAACCTGCTCATCGGTCCATGCCCCTTGATCTGAGAGGAGCGACGTCTTGCCATAGTCCCATTGGTCCTACGCATGGCGGACAGACTCCGCGAATGCGTTGTGTTTCCAGCCTTTCCAGCGTCATGTCCTGCCAAAACGCTTGGGTACTACGCCACGGCACCCTGCTGTCCCTCGCCGCTCCACCCGCCCCAACCCCGGATACGCTACAGGGGCGCGGCTTTGGCGCCACGCCCCTGTCGATCCCCGGCCCCGAACCTCGGCAGGTACTGCGCCGGTTGCGAAGGCCGCTGGACGCGGCGGTGCGCAGGGTCAATCGCCTTTTCTTGTGGGCAAAGGGCAGGGCACGCAGGGCACGCCCGCTCCGGGCCGGCAAGGGGTGCGCCGGCCTGCGACGGGAGGCGGGGCGCGCACGCGGACCGCCCGCCGCGGAGGACGGCCCGGCGCACGTCGCTGGACCCGTCCGGTGCGTGCCCATCCTGGAGCGGGTGGGCTGCGGCCCGAGACGGGCGCCGCCCTGAGATTCCCGCCGCTTCGCCGTGGGCGGCCGTTCGGGGACGACCGACGGGCGCCATCGCGCACCGGGCGCCTGCGTTTGCCCAGGGGGCCCGGTTTTGGGAGGGTAAACCGCCGGTGGGGTCGCGGACACTATGGGATCGAAACGCGACGGGTCGAGGGGTCGTGGGCGGATGGTCGGGGTCCGGCGGGGGCTGCGCGCCGTGGAGCCGTATGTGGGGCCCGTCTATGGCTTTGCCCAGCGAAGGGCGGTGGATCGCTACGAGCCGAGGATCTGGCGCAGGAGATCCTCCTCCAGTTGTGCCTGTCGCTGCGGCGGGGGCCCGAGATCCGGGACATGCACGCCTGGGTGTGGCGCGTCGCCCGCAACACCTGGGCGGGGTGGGTGCGGAGGCGAACGCGGCGGGAGGACGCGGCGGCGGCTTGGCGGGTGATGGGATGGCGGCCGTCGGAGGCGGAGGGCGACGACGTCGAGCGCCTCCAGCGGCAGGGGGAGGTGGAGGCGCTGCTCGCGGCGCTGGCACGGACGTCCAGCGCCTACCGCCAGGTGGTGGTGCAGCACTACCTGCACGGGTTGAGCGTCGGCGAGATCGCGGCGGCAACCGGGCTGCCGACGGGAACCGTCAAGCGGCGTCTGCACATGGCGCGCAGTCGGCTGCGGGAGAGGGTGGTGGGGATGGCGGGAGCCAGGACCGGTGCTTGCGGCGCGGGACAGGCGGACCCGGTGCGGCTCACGGTGTATACCGACGGTGTGGGGGCGCCGGACCAGTACCTGGGGCGGCGCATCGCGCGCAGCATCGCGGCGGCGGCGTACGCGGCCCCGCGGACGGTCGAGGAACTTGCCGATGCGCTGGGTGTGCCGGCGGCCTTCATCGAGGACGAGGTGCGCCACCTTGTGGATCGCGAACTCATGGCTCAGATCGGTGGGCGGCGGTATCAGACGGCTTTCATCATCGCAAGTGCGGCGGTTCAAAGGGAGGTGTACCGCGGGATCGAGGCGCTTGTGGCGCGGGTGGGGCCGGCGGTGCGCGACGCGCTGCGTGCGGTGGAAGCGGATGTCCGCGCGATCGGCTTCCACGGTGCGCAGCGGCCGTGGGGGGTGCTGCTGTGGGCATTGCTACCCCTTGGCTATTACACGGCCCACGGGCGCCACTGTGCAAACGAGGGCGTGGGTTCCTGGCTGCAGGCCCCGGAGCGCGCGGACGGCGGGCGATGGTGGGCCGTCGGCTATGAGGGGTATGAGGCCGGCGACAAGCCCCCCTTCCCCTGGAA
>DAHWHT010000275.1 GCA_027335515.1 Clostridia bacterium | reverse complement strand
TGTGGTCGGTTCCGCAGTATGTGTTCCCGTGGAAGCTCGCATGAACTTGGGCGTCTTCACGGAAACCACGGGAGTCGACCTCGGCACCTTCATGGGCCTCAACCCCATGGTGGGAGCGGACCAGCAGGGTCTCATACCTTGCACGATGGCCACGTCATGCGAATCGTGGCATCCTGCCGCACGCTCGCTCCCCTTCCAACGGACGTCCGGTTTCGCGCTACCGACTTCCGCAATCCATAGCACCGTGTCGAAGTCGCAGACATCGTCTACAAGGCAGACGACCTTCTTTCGACCTCTCGGAGCGCACGAGATCTGCAATCACCGTACGGTGGCTCTGACTCGTGAGGACGAGAAGGGGACAGCGCCTACCCATCGTCATCCAGGAATCCGGAATCTGTACGAGGCCGGGATCGGAACGTGATCCACACACAACCAACCAAGGAGGATACAGATTGTGGCTATTCGGACTAGCACGGGCGGATCGAGTCTAGCCGAGGTCCTCGACCGAATCTTGGACAAGGGCATCGTCGTTGATCTCTGGGCACGTGTCTCTCTCGTCGGAATCGAGTTGCTGGCAATCGAAGCGCGGGTCGTGATCGCGTCCGTGGAGACCTGGCTGGTGTATGCCGAGGCGGTCGGACTCACGTCATCGTAGCCCAGGAAGGGCCGGCGTCGCCCTAACCATGGCCGGCGTCGGCCCCGCCCCGACATCTCATGCGTTTGGAGATGGAACCATGCGTCCAACGACTATGCAGCGCACAACCGAGCACTTGGCTCAAGCCCGCACCGGCCGCCGTAGAAAGTCGGCGGAGCCACCACAGGTGTCCGACCCACCGTCCCAGGCTACGCTCGGGCAAGACGCAGGATCAGGATCCGTGCGCACCCGGGCCCGCGAGCGCGCGTCTGACGCCCGCCGCCGTGCACGAGAAGTCGTGGCGGGGGCTCAGGCGGCGCGCCTGCGCACCCGCGCCGTGTGGGACGAGCGCACGGGGGGTGTCCGGCCTTGAGCGTCGAGCCGTCGACCCTTCCCCTGGACGATCAGATCGTGGAGACACCTGCGGTGCGTGCCGTGGTGGAGCGCGGACTCGCCTATCTGCGGGCGGGCTCCGCACTTCACCTCTCCGGGCCCGCGGGAGCAGGAAAGACTACCATTGCGTACCACTTAGCTCGTCTCCTTGGGCGACCGGTCCTGTTCGCCCAAGGAGACGACACGCTAACCAGCGCGGAATTGGTCCGTGGTGGTGCGCACATCAGTCGATCTCGGGTCGTGGATAACTACATCCGATCGGTCGTAAAAACCCGGGAGGACGTGCGCGAACGGTGGACCGATGGTTGGTTGGCCGCGGCATGTCGAAACGGCTTCACGCTCATCTACGATGAGTTCACCCGCTCGCGGCCGGAAGCGAACAATGCGCTGCTCTCGGTGCTTGCCGAGCGCGTCCTGACCCTCCCCGCGATGCAGGGGGAAACCATACCCGTACACGACGACTTCCGTGCCATATTTACGAGTAACCCGACGGAATACGTAGGTGTGTTTCGGGCCGCCGACGCGCTGAGAGATCGGCTGGTGACCATCCGCCTCTCGGCGCCGGACACCGACACCCAAGCGGCCATCGTGCACGCCCGCACCGGACTGGACCCGGATGACTGCATGCGTATCGTGCTCGCCGTGGCGGCGGCTCGCCATGACGCGGCAGACGGAGCTGCCACCGGGCCCCGCTCCGCCATCACCCTTGCGCGCGTCCTGAGGTGCGAGGGGCTCCCGGTCGACTTCCAGCATCCCCGCGTTCTCGCGTTCTTCCACGACCTGTGCGGTGAAGCTGCGGCACGCGGGTCAAACGGGCTTGGGTCCAGTCCGCAGGGAGGGTGAATCCAGTGGGCGTGCGTGATGTTTGGCGTGAAATCTTACGAGGCGTGCTGCATACCCTGCGCGAGGCGATCCAACAGGCACCCGCCCCTGTCGAGCGGACGGTCGACGTGCATTATGGCGGGACGAACGTCCGTTACGGCATAACTGCGCGGGTAGGACTCACCCACAGTGCTCCACCCGACGCAGATAGGTACGGAGGGTCATCGCAATGAGCTCGGAGATCTACATATACGCCGCGATCGATGGTGACGAGGCGGTTGATCTTGATCCGGTCGGAGTTGGCGATCCCCCGGGGCAGATCAGGACGCACTCGTACGGAGACTTCCGGCTCGTATATAGTGAGGTCCCGGGCGGGAAATCCGCGCTGAGTCTCCCAGATGTGCGGGCCCACCAGTCCGTCGTGGAACGCCTCTTGGTGAAGCACACTGTTCTGCCATTTAGCTTCGGCACCTTTGCAACGGGTGCCGATTCCCTCGACGAACTGGTGCGTCGCGCAGGCCAGGACATCCGCGTCCGCCTCAGGGAACTGGCGGGCCGGGTGGAGATGGGTCTTAAGGTCTTTTGGCATCCCGATGTCATGCGGCGGGAGGTAGGACTCCCAACCCAACCGGCCGTGGGCGTCACCGCGCATCACAGCGAGGCGATACGCGTTGGACAATTAGTGGAGCAACGCGTATCGCAGTGGCGTGAGCAGTACGTCCCAAGGATCACCCGTATGCTCGCCCCGCTTTGCGACGGCACCGCCGAAGGAGAGATCGTAGCCCCTACGATGCTATGGAATGCGTCGTTCCTGATCCATCGGGACCGCCAACCAAAGATGCGAGCCGTAATCGAACGCCTGGACCGCCAACTTGGCAATCGATTGGACTTCCGTTTGGCCGGGCCGTTCCCTCCCTACAGCTTCGTCAATCTACGAGTGGCAATGGGTGACGAGGAGGCCCTGCAGTGAACGAAATGGAACTGTCACTAATGGATCTGCTCTTTTTCCCCGTACTCTTGCCCGCACGGGGATTCGTCTTCATTCTCGAACAACTTCGCGACGCCGTCGACCGGGAACGGTTTGACCCGGACACGATCCGCAAGCGCTTGATTGAAGAACAACTACGTTACGAGATGGGCGAGGTGAGTGAAGCAGATCACGAGCGTGCCCTCGCTGCCTTGTCTGCGCTTTGGAAGGGGAACGGAGCATGAACACGCCCGTGCGGGCCAGCGGGGCATCCCTCGTTGACGTACTCGAGCGTATCCTCGACAAGGGATTGGTCATCAACGCCGACATAGTCGTCTCTCTCGTGGGGACTGAACTCCTGGGCATCCGCGTCCGCGCAGCCGTCGCGTCGTTCGAAACTGCAGTCCGATTTGGTCTGCAATTCCCGGGGGGCACACAAATCGAGCCAGCCTTGGCGGCCACCGTGAAAGTGAACACCGAGACCTGCCCCCAGTGCGGCAAACGCGGTGCCGTGTCGGACCTGTTGACCAAAGGCTGTCCGTGGTGCGGATGGATGCCCAGGTCGCTCCTTCATGACAACAACGACCATGGCGACCACGACGGCGACACGTAGGACGGGGAGACGATGACGTGACAAAAGTCAACCTGGATTCCGACGATCCGCGCCGGGGCCTCCTTGCCCTCGTGGTGGCCTTGGTGGAGATCATTCATGAACTGCTCAAGCGCCAGGCAGCCAGGCGACTGGAACGCGGCACCCTATCCTGGGATGAACTTGATCGCGTCGGCTGCAGCCTTGCCGCAATCGAGACGGTTCTCAGAGAGTTCAAAGAGGAACAGGACTTGCACTCTGCGGTGTCCGAAGTGCACGACGCATTGGACGCCGCCGTAACCGCGCTCGTAGTCGGCAACGAGCCCCGCGGGACGGAGGTGGCATCGCATGCAGGAGGATCATGCGGATGAAGAAGCGCTCTCCGTCCTTGCCGATCCGGTTGACAGACCGACTTCGCTATATTTGTACGGCCTGGTCGATGAACCACTGGCTTTCGTTCCAGGATGCGTTGGTTTGGAAAATGCCATGGTCTCTTGCCTACCTTTTGATGGTGTGGGCGCGTTGGTGCATAGCTGCCCTGCAACCCCCTACGCCAGTACCGAGCGGCAGACGGTGGTGCAGTGGGCGCAGGCGCATGCGGCGGTCCTCTGCGACGCACTGGCACGTTACCCGTCTGTCGTTCCGTTTGCCTTCAACACCATTGTGCGAGGACCGCGACCCGAGCAACGGCTTGCCCAGTGGATCAACGAGCACCGCGCGAATGTGGACTATCTTTTAGGGCGGCTTCGCGGACGCGTCGAGTACGGGGTGCGCCTGGAGCCCACCGTATTCCCCATACCTGAACAGACGAAGGAGGATCGTGATGTTCCCGCGGGCATAGCTTATATCCTCCAGGGGCGGTCACGTCCCAAGACTTGGCCGCCGGCGCTCCGCCACGCCGCGCAAAGCGCGATGGACCGCTTGGTCGCTCTGTGTGACGAGGTCCGGGGCGGCCGGACGCTCGAACCGGAATCGGACGGCTGTGCGGTCTTCCGCTTGGCGTGCTTGGTGGATACCAGGGCGATCGACGCGTTCATTAACGCAGTGGGGCAATGTCGGGAATTCGAGGCACTGCGAATCGAGGTGACCGGTCCGTGGCCGGCATACAGTTTCCTGGACCAACCCCCTCCGAGCCGCGTCGAGGGGTGAGAACTGCGGCGGATTCTCAGTTGGTCGAACTGCTCGATCGCGTACTGGATAAGGGGGCGGTGTTGGCGTGCGACCTTGTGGTCACCGTTGCCGGCGTTCCGCTTCTGGCGCTCGCACTGCGTGCGGCGCTCGGGGACGTCGATTCCATGATTGCCTACGGGATCTTTCGCGCGGACGACCCGCTAATGGCGACCGTGCGTGATCCACAGGCGCCTACCATACGGCCAACGATTGAGGAGAGAGACTGATGGACCGCTCAGAGAGCCTGTGGGGCATCCCAACCGTCAACGATCTACCGACCGGCCTTGATCTCCATCGGCAGAGGCGGATCCGTACGTTGGGTAGCATGAACGAGTCAGAGGCTGGTGGCGTTGTCGACGCCAAGCGAGTGATGCGCGCTCAACGGGAGGTGCTCTCGCAGTTCGCGCGCACCCACCGCGCGGTGGCGGCGCAGCAGCAGCGGATGCTTGCCGCTCGAGCACGGCTGGCGAGCATGAAGCTGACCAACGCGGCCATCGGCGCGCTGCGTCACAGGCTCATGGCGGAGCGGCACGAGCAGATCCGCCGAGACCGCCAGGCACACCGGAAGCATGGCCAACTGGGCTAAGAAAGCAGAGGCAAACGGCGATGAAGGCAAGCAGCATGGCGGATATCGTCAAGGTCGGCCAGCGCCAGTTGGGTAAACTCACCGGTTTGCGCCTGGCCAATGTGGTTCAAGTCGCCCCCGAGGAGTCTGGCTGGCATCTGCGACTGGAGTTGGTGGAGAAGGAGTCTATTCCGCATGCGATGGACATTTTGGGCCTTTATGACGCCTGGCTCGACGCAAACGGTACCCTCCTTCGCTTTGCACGCCACAGTTCGCGGAGGCGGGGCGACGTTTGCGGTCAAACGGAATAGCTGCCAACGCGAACCGGGTCAGGCGGCGGTGGCGCTGTGCGCCACCTGGTGACGTTGGATGTGGCCCGAACGCGTCTCTTCGTGGATTGGCCCCTGTGTTGGTATCACGGGGCGGTGTGCATAGACCCAAGCGATGTCGCATGTGCCCTCTTGGGAATTGGGGCTGGCCGCGTTGAAGCGGCCGCCGAGGTGCATGACCTTCTGGCATCTCGCGCGGATAAGCGATGGCACACCCGGCGTGTGGCGCATTTCGTTCTCCACCCCAACGAGATTGGACGCATCGTTGTGCACTTCGGCCGCGCGACATGGCGCATCGCCGACGGGCGCCACCGATACGCCGCGGCGCTCTATCTCGGCTTGCCGACGATTCCGCATTCCTGGATAACGGGGTCGCGTGCCAATCAGTATTTCGCCCGTACCTGCGATGCCCGCGGAGAAAGTGGCTCACGGGGTCGGGGGTGTGAGTAGCTTCGGGCGGAGAAAGAATGAGGATCGGACGGACGGCTTTTCGAGTTTGCCAAGGCGCCAGATCACGGCCTTGGCGGTCTCCGCTTATCGGGAGCGACCGAGAGGCCCGATCCGCCGCAGCCGGCGGGCACCGGAGGCGCTGCGGCACCATGTCTGGGTTGAGGCCTCAATGAATGCGCTTTCGAAGGCGCTCGGTGGGCCGGAAGTGACAAACCCACCCGACGGCCCACGGCGCTGAAGCGTCCGTGCCCAGACTGATCTTGGGACCTGGATCGGGCCGGCCAGGACTACGCATGTTTCAGCGCCGATGGACCGGGCATACGCTGATGGCGGACCGCATGATCGTGGTATCGAAGGAGGTTTCGGCCGATGCCCGTTCCCTTAGAGGACCTCTGTGTGCGGCCCGAGCAGTTCGGAGCGATCGGCGACGGGGTTGCCGATGACACGGCTGCGGTTCAGCGGGCGCTTTCAGAGGCGACTTGGCAGGTCGCCCTCTCGGGCCGCTATCGGGTCACCCAGCCCCTGAACCTGACGAACCGCGCCTTCGGCGGCCTGCGCATCCTGGGAACCGGCATGCGCGAGGACGCGCAAGGATGCGCGCTGCTCGGCGAAACGGGGGGCCTGGTCTTGGACTGCACGGGCAGCCAGTACATCACCATGTCCAACTTCTCGATCCTGGCCTATGGCGCGCGGCCGTCGACCTGCGGCGTCCTGCTCGCCCGGTCGGGTCCCAGCCCATATTGCCAGTTCAACGTGCTGCACCGCCTCCACATCGACATGGGGTCCGACGTGGCGGCGAACGGTGGCCACGGCACGATCGCGGTGTACAACAACGCGGCGGAACTGTTTCGCACGGAAGACAGCTTCTGTTTGGCCGACGTAGCGATGGTATTCACCGCCGAGAACCTCTATGGGATCCACTCACCCCACACGAGTTGGAATCCCACGATCACGTCGATGTCTATGTGTACGGTGACCGGGACGTCCGCCCTGATCGGAAGGCGCGGACCGGCCCTGCTGCTGGAACACGCTTTCAACATGCGGTTCGCCAATGTCTACCTCAGCCGCCGCGGCAGTGGGGGCACCAGCAGCGCGATCCGCTCCTACGGGGCGCACTGTGTCGACTTCATCGGGCACGTCGAAGAGTATCCAAGCTTCCTCTCCACGCACGGAGTGGAGCGCATGTGGCACATCCGGGGCACGCAGCTGCTCGGGCCCACCCCGGCCGTGTCGCTGGAGGCCGCCCAGGCCGGTGCGTCACCAGAACTGATCGGCTGTGACATCGATCTGTTTCCGATGCCCGGGAGTCAGCCCCATGATTTGCTGGGAGCCATCGGGCCCACTGGGGGCGTGCGCGGGTGCCGCCTGACCCTGTGGAGCGGCCAGGGACTGTCCGGCGTCGCCCCGGTGTGCGACGGTGGCAACGAGATCACCACCCGCCCCTCGGCCTCGTAGGCAAACGCCCTGCCGACAGCCGCCGCATCGCGGACGGATGCGGAAGGGCTGATTCGACAGGGTGGATGCGCGCGGCGGGCACGGGGGGCGTCGACGCCCCCCATGCCGCCGCAGGACTCAGGGGCGCGACCGGTTCGCCCGGTGGTGCGCGATGATGTGCTGCAGGCTGTCCGAGAGCGTGTGCTGCGGCCGATAGCCCAGGGCATACAGCCGCTTGAGCGACGGCACTCGGCGACGGGTCTCTTCGAACCTCTTGTCGAAGGCCTGTTCGAAGGGCACCATACGGATTTCCGATGGTGAGCCGGCAAGGGACACAACCGTGCGGGCAAGGTCCAGGATACGCGTCTCCCCCACCCCGCCAATGTTGTAGACTTGGCCGGATGCGCCCTTGCCCCAGACCGTCAGGATTCCCCGCACCACGTCGCGGACATCTCCAAAGGTCCGAGTCTGGGTTCCGTCACCATACACCTCCAGCGGAGCGCCGGCCAGGGCCTGTTCGACAAACCGCGGCACCACCGCCCCGTACGCCGCGCTCTGGTACGGTCCGATGACGTTGAAGAGGCGCCCGACGACCACCCGCACGCCCCATTCGACCGCCGCCGCGCGACCGAGGAGTTCCTCCGTCAGCTTGGCGTACGAGTAGGTCCAGGCCGGCCGATGCGTGTTTCCCAGATGCACATCCCGCTCCTCACCCAGCGGCCCGGTGCGGGACTTACCGTAAATCGCGGACGACGAGGCCAGAAACACGGGCGCATTCGCGGATCGCGCCGCCTCCAACACGTGAACCGTACCCTGAGCGGTGATGGTGAGGCTGTCCCACTGGTGGCGCATGGCGTTGGGTACGCCAACCACCGCCGCCAGGTGGAACACCCCTTCCTGGTGGCTGACGACCTCGGCCACCAGGGATCGGTCCCGCACATCCCCCTGGACATACACGGCGGCGGCATGACGCGACACGGCCGATCCGCTGCGCGCATCGAGGACGGTCACCGCGTGCCCTTCTTCGAGCAGACGCCCGACCAGGTGGTGGCCGATGAAGCCGGCCCCACCGGTTACGAGGAGACGCACGATGGCACCCCCTTGCCGGAGTCCCCGGCGGTGTTCGGCGGCGTGGCCAGGATGCCCGGATGGGTGAGGTCCAAGAGACGACGGGCACGGGCCCTCAGGTTCTGCGCCCCGAACCGGCTGTGCGCGGTGACCACCACCGTAAGGTCGCATTGCAGCAGCAACGCGTCGGTGAGGGGTTGGGACCGGATCACATGCTCGCCGACGCGCCACTCAGGGACGAGGGGG
Source organism: Clostridia bacterium (assembly GCA_027335515.1). The sequence goes on along the minus strand of DAHWHT010000275.1, from coordinate 14,425 downwards.
TCATGGTACAGGACGTCCGCTTCCTGCTCCATCAGGTTGGCAGCGATGGTCTGGGCGACGCTGCCTCGTGCGTCCGGAACATCGGGCTTGTAGGTGACCCCGAGCAGTAGGATACGAGACCGTCGCACAGGCAATCCCACGGAGTTGAGCTCCCCGACGATGCGGCACACGGCATAGAGGGGCATGCCGTCGTTCACATCCAGTGCCTGTTCCAGAGTCCGCAGTGGGCGCCGCACACGACGGGCAGCCCACGTCAGGTAACGCGGATCGACCGGAATACACTCGCCACCGACACCCGGGCCCGGGTGAAAGGCAGCGAATCCGAAGGGCTTGGTCGCGGCCGCCGCGATCACCGCGTCCACGTCCACCCGCATCCGGTCGCACAGTTGCATGAGTTCGTTAACCAGAGCGATGTTCACGTTGCGGTAGGCATTTTCCAGCAGCTTCGCCATTTCCGCGACCTCGGGGCTCTCCACCGGATGGCAGGGGGATACCCCCCGGCGGTAGTAGAGGCAGGCGAGGTCGGTGCAGGCCGCCGTGACCCCCCCGACCAAGTGCGTGGTCTCACGCAGACCAAAGCGGGGATTGCCCGGATCGATCCGCTCCGGAGCGAAGGCGCAGAAGAAGTCCTGGCCGACCTCGCCCAACCGGCTGGACAGAGCCGGCAGCAGGACTTCCCGCGTAGTTCCTGGATAGCTCGTGCTTTCTAAGACGAACAGCGTTCCCGGCCTGCCGTGCTCGGCCACGACAGCGGCCGCGCTGCGAAGCGGCCCCAGATCCGGCTCCCCGCTGGGCAGCAGGGGTGTGGGGACGCAAACCGTGATCGCACGGCAATCCGCCAGCATCACAGGATCTGCGGTCGGCTGTAGCCGGTCCCGCGTCATGGCGCGGCTGAGATCCTCCGCCGAAACGGTGATGACGCCGGGATTGCCGGACCGGAGGGCCGCGACTCGTTGGGGCGTGTCGTAAGCGACGACGCGATAGCCGGCGTCCGCCAAGGCGCACGCCAGCGGCAGTCCGACGTGGCCGACTCCAACCACCGCCACACGGGTGTCGTCACTTTGCAGGGCCGTCCAAATCGGCGGTTGCATACGGGACATCCTCCTCTGACGCGTCGACCGTCGGGCGCGACGCGATGGCAACAACCCAAGGAGACTTTGGATCGCGTGGGACGGCCTCGGACCGCCCCGACCCGCCTGCTCAGCCATCGTCGGTGCCGTCCAAGACGGCTAGGTCGAGCTTCATCGCAGGCAGTGGGGGCGGCGTCGGCTGGAGCAAACCCCCGGCCAGTTCCTCAAACAGGCGCAGGCGAGCGATGGTGGTATATTCTTCCGCCACCGCTGCGGGGGTGCACGCCCAGCCGAACTCGGTTCTGGCGTGCGCGTAGTCCTCCAGCAAACGAGAGACATCGGCGGGGGCCCGGCCGCGCAGCAGCGTGACCAGATCCACGCAGGGCAGGTGCTCACCGGCGTGTTCCCAACCGACGACTGCGGGCGGCCGCCCGTGCCAAGAGGGTATGGTCACGCGGTTCGGGCGGAGGTCACCGTGCACAAGGGTGCTGTCGCGGTGCCGGGTGAAGCGCCAATGGTCACGTTCCCACGCCGATGCGAGCCCTGCCTGTATCTCCTGGTACCCTTCGGACAGACGGGTTCGTGCGCGCGCGGTGTCCTCCAGCAAGCGTTCCAGGCGAGCGGCCACCACCGGCCACCGCAGGCGCTCATCCCTGGCCAGGCGTTTGAGAAGCGGCCGGGCACCGGCGTGGAACTGTGCGAGCGCTTCTACGACGGTGCGCCACGAGGCCTGACCTTCATCCGCCAGCGACGCCCCGGAGCACGTGGTCAGGCGCAGGTGAAGTTGGTCGGTGCCGAGCACCTCGGGCACTTCAAAGATGCCCAGCCGCCCCACCCAGGAAAGCACCCGCGTCTCCCGGTCCACGGCTGCAGGATCCAACGCGCGTTTGACTACAAACGACCAGCGGTGGAATTCCCACCGATCTTCCCAGCGTGCGGTGTGGAGCGTCACACCGCGCTCGGGGCCCCCGTGCAGGTGCATACTCCGCCAGTCGATATGGGTCGGGTAGGGCGTCCGGTGGGCGAGGAAGGCGTCGCGCAAGACCTCGGCGGACTCGCTATCGCCCTCCGGACCGTCGTGCCAAGGCTCCCCGCGTACGATTTCGTCGGCGCAGCCGCCGAAGTCCAGGGCCACAACCCCAAGGCTCGCGCTGATCTGCGGACACAGGACGCACGCGGCCACGCCGGTCGACACCAGTGCCAGGTCGAACTGGAACTGTCGGCAGCGCTCCAGGGCGGATGGCACGTCGGGGAACCCCCGCACAGGAGCCACCACGCCTGCCACCGTGACGCCATGACGCGCCAGCACATCCGCCAACGCCTCACCCGGCCCGCCCACCACAAGCACACGCGGACCGACCAGCAGGGACTCCAGGACGCCCGTCTTCCAGAGGGTGTAGTTCACCAGGGAATGCGTCAGCCGCTGCGGGGATAGGCGGACGTTGGCGGCGGCAAGCGCACGGGCGAAGATGGGCTGATAGTTCGGATTCCGCGACAGCGGAATCCCGAGGAGATCGGCCTCCCGCACGGCCGCCACCAGTTGGTCGCGGATCGCGAAGTCCGGGATGGGTACGCCGTGGTGCGGCAGGAACGCCCCCCGCGCCAACACCTCCTCCGGTGAGAGCACCCGGCCCTGCGCGAGGGTCAGCGCCTCCCCGTCACCCATGCGAATGAGCGAAAGCGCGCGGTGGGCTTCCAGGGCGCGCCGGATGCGAAAGGCGACATCCTGTTCGTCCAGAATGGGCAGCGCTTCGTCGGCGAGAGAGCGAATGCCCTCCTGAATGATCTGACGGGCACTGACACCGGGTAGACTCCACCGCTCGCCGAGCATGTCAAAGATCAGGTCGTCCGACGATGTGCTCATCGGGTTGCGCTCCTTCCACACCGTGCAGTTCAACGACGCGGCAGCACCTCGCGGTGGCGTATGCGGTCGGGTATACCGGCCCGCGCTCCGAGTCGGCGCAAGACCTCTGTGAGCGCTTCGACGTGATCGCCCAGAATCAGACGCTCGAGCGCACCGGGTGAACGGCGCGTGGAGTTCGGGTTGTGCATCTGGTTCGGCCCGATGACATCCACACCGTGCACCGCTTGGACGTTGAGGCCTTCGAGGATGGCGACCGCGTGCGCCAGCGGCGGTACGGCCAGCCGCGCGGGGCCGATGGCGGCCAGAGCGCGACGGCTGAGGGCGTGTGGAACGGCCGTCAAGGAGTTGATCCCCAGATCCGGCCGGCCCAGGACGCGATTGAGGAAGTCCTTGGCGACGCTCACGACGTGGCGCGGACCGTCCACAGGCACGAACGCGGTGATGTTGTTTAGTGCCATATCCACTCCACCGGCGGCCGCTTGCAGGAAGGGGACGAAGTCCTCGGCCTCGATCGGCATATCCGCGTCGGTGAACAACCAGACGTCCGCATCCTCCGCCGCGATGGCCCCAAGCGCGCGTCCGATGTCGTGTCCCAACGCCTCAGAGTACTGGACCACGCGAAACCCGCTGGCGGCGGCCAGGGCGAGGGTGCGAGGCGGCGATCCGTTGACGACAACGACCACCTGCGCCAGCGGGAGGCGTCGAAGTTGTTGCAAGACGACCTCCAGCGACTTTTCCTCATCGACCGCCGGCACGACCGCCACCATTTTGAGGTTCCGCAGTTCCGGCAACTCGATCGGTTCGGTGCGGTACAGATCCCATCGCGGCCCGCACTCCACCCGCCGCGCCTGATCGCTGCCGGCGTCGAAGCCTTGATCGTATCCCGTATTGAATCCGGCGTCGAAGCCACGATCATAACTTCTGGTGTCAGCGTTGGGAACCTCCGGCTCCGGTGGCCTCTCCGCGTCTCCGAGCAGATCGCGCTCGCGGAAGGATGCGAGCCGAATGCCCGCCAGACCCACGATGCGACGCAGGAGGGGCCCGGTGAACGTGTGCAGTTCTCCGGCTCGCTCGTCTGCCCAGGGGGACAGCCGGCGAAGGGTGCGGTCCACGCGGCCAGGGTGGCAGACCAGTTCCGTGACCCCTTCCGGGAGGAGGGTCAAGTGCTGGAAGACATGCGTTTGCCCGTCAGGTAGGTGGAAGTGCGGATCCCGGATCACCTGGGTGGTGGTGGGCACACCGGCGGCCACCACTTCCGCCCGCCGGTCGCCGCGACACGGGACGTTGGCGATCCGGGCCTGGTCGAGAACGATGCCCAGGACGCGGTCATCGCGGTCGATCTGCTCATGCGTGTTCAGGTGCGTCACGGTTAACCCGGCACGCTCAAAACGTTGCATCTGCGCCCCCAATTCCGTCCGAACATCTTCGGCCGACCAGAGGGCGGTTTGGCGCTCGGAATACCTGGTGAACCGCCCCTGGTCGTCCACCAGGGTGGGCACCAATTCCGGTGGGCTGACGGGCGCGGCAAGAGTGAGGTTGAAGTGCAGGCCCACCGAGAGACGGGAGCGCTTGCGTATCCGTGGAACCGTGAACTCGAACCCCGGCGTGTTAACCAAGAGGGAGGCGCTGGTGACGATGCCACGGTCATGAGCCTGCAAGACTCCTTGGGACACAGACCTGCTGAGTCCAAGATCATCGGCGTTCACGATCAACGTTCGCATGCAGCTAACCCCCGATGACGGATGGTCGCCGCACCTTATGCGGGAATGGGCCAAGGTGTCCCTCCGGATCCGCCCAAGCCGTATGCGCCGGACAACGGCAACTGAAGGCGGCAGGCTGACGCCGACGCAGGGAAAGGGCGGCCCGGGGACCGGACGACGCAGGGAAAGATCGAGCTCCACGAACTCAACCTGGAGACCCACATCGTGCGAGAAGAACGGGACATCCTAAGAAAAGCCGCAGCCTGCTTCGCCAGGGAGAGCACAACCCGGTGAAGTGCTTGCGGTTGGTCGACGCAGAGCCGGCCAACCCCTTGATCGCCAGGCTCCGCCGGGTCCTACAGGTGGCCCGTCCGGGTCCTACCCTGGAGGGAGCGGCGCCCGTCGCAGCGCGCGGCACAGGTCGCATGGCTCAAGGAAGCGATCGGCGGGATCCATGCCGCAAGCCGTGGCACGTGCGGCACGCCCCGTATCCATGCCACCCTGGCCCGACGGGGGACCACATTGGCCAGCAGCGCGTGGCCCGGCTCATGGCGGAGTTGGGTGTGACGGGACAGCGTCGGCCGCGACGCGTCCACACGACGGCGCGACATTCGCCTCATCCGGCGGCGGCAGAGGCTCGCTGGCCAGGGCCGACGGGCGCCTTCCTACGACGCGGCTACGCTGCGACATTCGAAATACCATTCACCACGGCCTCAACCCACACATGGTGCCGTAGGGTCGTTTATTCCGCCACGATCTCCAGGCCGTCGTACGCGACCTCCAGGCCCATCGGCGCGGCTCGGGCCACCAACGCCTCATGGAGCAAACCGCCGTTGTGCGAGAAGTGGGTCACCACCACCCGCGTCGGATCTCCGGCGGCACCGATCGCGACAAGGCGGTCGCGGACCCGCGCGGCGGTATCCAGGCCCATGTGGTTGCGCTGGCCGGGCTCCGGACCGTGGGTGCAGTCCAGCAGGGCCACATCCAGCCGATGGTGCTGTACGGCCCAGGCGGCCAGATAGTCCCATGTCGGCTCCGGAAACCAGCCGCTGTCGTGCCCATACAATAGCCAGCGCCCTCCCCGGCCGAAGAGGTAGAGGAGGCAGACCTCGTGCGGGTCGTGGTCGGCCAACAGTGGGATCACCGTGGCGTCCCCCGCCGCGAACGACTGAAACGGCCGCACCGTCTCCAACCGCACCCCGATCACCGCGGGATCGGGATAGGCCGCGAGCAGCCGCGCCACGACCGTTTCGTTGCCATACACGGTGAGAGGGGCGGACAGCCCGTGGGCGAAGGGCTCCCGGCGCATGCCCAGGGTGACCGGCGCCAGATGGTCCCCGTGCGAGTGGGTCACCAGAAGGTGCTCCACCGCCGCCAGGTCGGTGTGGCCGGCGAGCAGGTGAAGGTAGGCATCCGGGCCCAGATCGAACTGGAAACCCCCGTCGACCGTCGCTCCGCTGCGGCTGCGCAGGTTCTTGCCGCCCAGCGCGCGCGCCTGGGCGCAGGCCGCGCAGCGACAAAATAGGCCCGGCCAACCCTCCGCGGCAGCCGTCCCGAGAAGCCGGATCCGCATGCGCAACGCCCTCCCCATCCGCGCCCCCCGGCGCGTCCTCTTGGGTGGTTCTGCGATCGCGATGCCTGCCCTGCCGTGACCCGACCGCCGCCGCACGCGCCGTGACGGCCAGATCTCCGGCGAACAAAGTGCCGTGGGTGCGGGGCGGGAGGAGATCCTGCCAACCACGCGAAGGATGCCTTCGCCAGGGAGGGTATGCCCCGACCGGGCGCCCACCGGTAGCGACGGCCCCGGTGGCGCGCGTCCACCCCCCGCGGGTGGGCGGTCGGGCACCCGGGCCACCGTTCGTTGCCGCCAGGACGCCATCGCCCAGCGATGCGGACGGGCAGCGGCCAGCGGCCACACCCTGGAGGCAGGGGGATCGCCGTGCCACCCGAACCGGCCGCGGACGACCCGCGGGGACCGGAAGCCGGGGACCGGGATCATGAGCTCACGACGTTCGCCGAGGTCATGCGCACCCTGGGCGATGAAACGCGGCTTCGCATCCTGCGACTGTTGCGCGATCAGACGCTGTGCGTCTGCGACCTGGCCGCGGCCGTCGGTGCCAGCCAACCGCTGGTATCGCATCACCTCAAGACGCTCAAGGCCGCCGGCCTAGTGGTCTGTCGCAAGGAGGGCCAGTGGGTGTATTACGCGGCGCGCATGGACACCTTCCGCCGCCTGGGCCTGGAAGGCCTTTGGACCCCAGGCCACGTCCTGACCCCGACCGGGCATCCCGCCGGATGAACCCGGCGCGAAAAGCGGCAGGAAAGTGGCGGGTCGCGCATAAAGGCATGTACATACGCGCATCGGCGCCGGGCAAACCCCGGGCGCGCTGGTCGCGTCCGTTCGCTCCCGCGGACGGAATCGGCAAAGGGGGGACCCCTGCATGGAGTACCGCTTGCTCGGCCGCACCGGTGTCCGCGTCTCACCGCTCTGTCTGGGCTGCATGAATTTCGGCGGTCGCACCACCGAGGAAGACGGCATCCGCATCATCCACGCCGCAATCGACGCCGGGATCAACTTTGTGGACACCGCCAACGTATACAGCCGTGGAGTGTCTGAGACCATCACCGGCAAGGCACTCGCCGGGGGCAGGCGCGAACGGGTCATCCTGGCGACCAAGGTTCACGGCAAGATGGGCGACGGCCCCAACGACCATGGCAACCACCGGCAGCACATCTTCCAGCAGGTCGACGCCAGCCTGCGCCGCCTGCAGACCGACTACATCGACCTGTATCAAATCCACCGGCCACAGGCGGACACGCCCATCGACGAGACCCTCGACGCACTCAACGACCTGGTGAGGGCGGGCAAGGTCCGCTACATCGGCTCGTCCACCTTCCCTGCCTGGCAGCTCGTCGAGGCCCTCTGGGAGGCCGACAACCGCCACTTTGCCCGCTTTATCTGCGAGCAACCCCCCTACCACCTCTTTGACCGGCGCATTGAGAGCGAAGTGCTGCCCGTCTGCCGCAAGTATGGAACCGCCGTCATCCCGTGGAGCCCCCTCGCCGGCGGCTGGCTGAGTGGCAAGTACCGCAAGGGCCAGCCCCTGCCGGAGGTCGGCCGCCACCTCAAGCAGGTGACCGAAAAGCAGGACGACCCCGGGGTGCAGCGCCGCCTCGACACCGTGGAGCGTCTGCTCCCGCTCGCCCAGGAAATCGGCTGCACCCTGTCCCAACTGGCGCTGGCCTGGAACATGGCCCAGCCCGGTATCACCTCGCCCATCATCGGCCCGCGCACGATGGAGCAACTGGAAGACAACCTTGGCGCCTTGGAGGTCAAACTCGACGCAGGCGTCCTGGAGCGCATCGACCGGATCTGCCCGAAGGGTCAATCCATCTGACGGCCGCGGCGGACGGCGGCGGGGCAACCCCTGCCGCCGCCGTACCCGCCCGCAGGATCCAACGACAGGAGGCGCGCGCGTGGCCATTGCGATCGACCTGCGGGGACAGACCGCCCTGGTAACCGGCGGCAGCACGGGCATTGGTCGAGCCACGGTGCGCACCCTGGCGGATGCCGGCTGCGACGTGGCCGTGCACTTCCACCGCTCGCGCTCCGAAGCCGACGCGGCGGTCGGCGAAGTTGGCGCCCTTGGCCGCCGAGCGGTGGCCGTGCAGGGCGACTTCTCACACGCCGCTGCGGTGCGCACCGCAGTCCAACGGGCGGCGGAATTCCTCGGCGGCATCGACATCCTGGTGAACAACGCCGGCTCGCTGATCGATCGCCTGCCCCTGGATGCCATCACCGACGCCCACTGGGAGGCGGTCATCGCCCTCAACCTCTCGAGCGTGTTCTATGCCTGCCAGGCGGCGCTGCCCCACCTGCGGCCGAAGGCCCGCATCGTCAATGTCACTTCCATCGCGGCCCATACCGGCGGCGGCGCCCACAGCTTCCCCTACGCGGCCGCCAAGGGTGGCGTGCTCTCGCTGACGCGAGGTCTGGCGCGCGAACTGGCCGACCGCGGCATCCGCGTCAACGCCGTGTCCCCTGGCACCATCCTCACCCCGTTCCACGAACGCTTCAGCACCCCGGAACGCCTGGAAGGCGTCCGCCAGACGGTCGTGCTCGGTCGGCTGGGCGAGGCCCGGGAATGCGCCGACACCGTCCTGTTCCTGGTCTCCCCCCTCGCCGCCTACCTCACCGGCGAAGCCATCGAGGTCAACGGGGGCCAGCACTTCGCGTAGACGCGCCGCCGAGTCCCCACCTCCGCCCCACCTCCGCCCCGCCGCCCCGCACGGCGCCGACCGGTGGCATCGTCGAAGCGGGCGGCTTGGGCGCTCGCGCCGGCCCCCGCCTTGCCCTGCCTGCCGCTGCGGCGCCCAGGCAACCGGAGGTGCCCCTCCAGGCCGCACCCCAGAAGCAGGCGGCGCGCAGGAAGGAACGGCGTCCGGGACGAGCGCGCCGGTGCTGGGGGGCGCCTATCCGCGCTCTTGCCAAGGCGCATACTGCGCGCGGATGGTGGGCCCGGTGACGGTTCCGATGCCGGTGCGGACGTATCGCGTGGTGCTGGAACCGGAGCCGGATGCGAGCGCCTGGAACGTGCCGGTGCCCGCTTGCCGGTTGCTTCACCTACGGCGCGACGCCGGCGGAGGCGCTGGAGCGCGCCCGGGCTGGCGGACACCTGCCGGTGGGCGAGCGGTCGCCGTAACGTGCGGTGGTTACCGTTCAATCCGGAGCCCATCTCCGTCACCACTCCATGCACCGGCAGTCCGCCCGCCGTCGCCCATGCCGTCACCCGGGCGACCTGCCGCTCCAAGTCGGCCCGCTGGTGGTGGGAGGAAACCCGTGCGTACACGACGCTCCGTGTCCTGCGGCCACCTCGGGCGGGAGATCCACCAGAATGCTCCCCGAGGGCGTCTGGTCGGCACGGGCAAACGGCCCTGTTTCCACCAGCGTCAAGCGGTCACGTAGGCGATGCCTGGCGGGCCCAGTCCGGCAACTTCACAGGACCAGTCTAGCTCTAGCACATATCTGCGCAGAAAGCAGAAACGGCTATGGTCCCGTCAGCAGTTGGCTGCCCTCGACCCACCACCGCCGCCATGCGCCCAGGCGGGCGGCGTCCCGTGCCAACAGGGCGACTCGATGGGCTCCGGCTCCGCAGCCGCCGCTGCCATGGCTGCCCGCGCGGCGAGCAGTCGCGCCTCGGCACGGGCGCGCCACACCGCGGGATCGTCGAGACGCTCTTGCACGAGCGCCAGCCAACGCGCGAGTGTCCCTCGCGGGTCATGCAGCGGCAGGCCCCCGGCCGTCTCGTCGACCACGGACGCGGCCGCAAAGGCCGCGCGATCGGTGGTGAGCGCCTCCAACTCCGCGGCCGGGCTGGGATGCACATCCGCAAAGCGGGCGCCGACGTCCGGTCGCCCGACCGCGGCCGAGGTGTCACCCGCGGATACGACAAAGAGGTCCACGTCGCTGCCGGACCACACCTCGCCGCGCCCGCTGCTACCGCCGAGCAGCACCCCGCACACGTCGGAGTGCCTCGATGCCCGCTCGAGCCACGGTCGAGCCGACAACGGCAAGACGCCCGTGTTCATGCGGCTGGGTTCGCGCCGACCCGCGTCGGCCCTCTTGGTGGCACATGCGGCACCGGGTCAGGTCGACCCCGACCGCCCTCCGAATACGGGGTGGACGCGGGGATCCCGCCGGCGCGTCTGGAACACGGTCGAGCGATGGACTCCGTGGTGGCCAGGGCCGCCGCCCACGCATGGACGATTCGGCGACCGACATCCAATGGGTCTTGCGGCCGCACCAGCGAAGCGGGCGACGGTCCTCACCCCTCCGTTAGGTGGCCGGTCCCCCACCGTGCTGGTGCTCCCCCGGTTCCAGTCGAGCCCGGTCCGTGGGCGTCGTCGCCATGCCGTCGCCATCGGCCATCATCGTCTCCGCCGGGGTCCCTTCCGAGGCCGCCGGCGGTCGGTTGGCGGCGCAGGGCGTCCCAAAGCGCGGTTGGGCGAAGGGCAGGTGCGTGCGCCCGCGCGCCAGGATGTGGGCCCCGTTGCCCCCGCCCCAGTCGGTGTACGAGCGGGCGTTGGCGTAATGGCCGACAAAGGCCCGGCGGAAGCGGTCGGTCGTCGTGTTCGCCAAGGAGCGGTGCAGGATGTGGCCGCCGAAGAAGACGACATCGCCCGGTTCGGCCGACGCGCACACCTCGCGCTCCGCGTAGCGGCGCGCCACCGGCGTCAATCCGTTGCGGGTTTCGTCGGTATCGCTGGCGTGCTCGATGTCGGCGAGGTCGACCGGCGCGCCCGCCGGGTAGAGCCGGGCGCGGTTGCGCTCGTCGGGGTAGATGGGCTCGTGTTGGCTGCCGACCGCGAAGTGCATGCAGCCGTTGGCCTCGTCGGCGCGATCGATCGCCAGCCAGGCGCCGCACAGGCTGTCGGGCAGCGTCGGGATGTAGTACGAGTCCTGGTGCCATCCCTGTCCGTCCGCCCCGGGCGGCTTCAAAAACAGCATGGTCTGCATCGCCAGGACGTCGGGACCGATGAGGGCCTCCAGCACATCCAGGATGCGGGGGTGCAGCAGAAAGCGCTCGTGGATCTCCAACTGGCGGTGGAGCATGTGAATGCGAACGTAGCGGCGTTCCACCTCACTCAGTCGGCCAGGATCGAGAATCGCGGAATGCCCCCGCCCGGCCGCCCCCAAAGGAGCCTCGGGGATGCCGGGGAGTTCCAGCCGTCCGTGAATCACGTCCTCGGTATGGGCCCGCAGCGCGTCCACCTCGCCGGGCGGCACCAGGCCGCGGACCAGGAGAAATCCCTGTTCGCGAAACGTGAGATACTCCTGAACCCGTACGTGGTAGCGTCCCGGCGCCTTTGTGGCCGCGACGGTCATGGCGGTACCCCCCCTGTGCGGTACGTGCCCGCGATACACCGCATCAACCATACGCGCACGCGCCCGTGCCTGCCTGCCGATCCGCGACGACACCGCGCGCAAAGTCGAACCGGCGCGGCAGGAACCCACAAGCGCCACCGGCAACTCCCCACCCGACACCCGGCGTCCAGACGCCCGAAAGGTGGAGCCCGCCTTGGCCGCAGCCACAACCGCCCCCGGAGCGTCGGCGCCCTTTCGCCAACTGATCGTCAACTGCGACGACTTCGGCTCTGCCCTGTGCGCCAACGCGGGGGTGGAAAAGGCCCTCACCGACGGCATCGCCACCTCGGCGACCGTCATGGTGCCATGCCCGTGGGCCTTCGACGCCGTACAGCGCGCCCTCGCCCATCCCCGATGGGCGGTCGGCGTCCACCTCACCCACACCGCCGAGTGGCCGCGCTACCGCTGGCGCCCCCTTTTGGCGCGCGACCGGGTCCCAGGCCTCTACGGCCCGGATGGCTTCATGTGGCCGTCCACCCGCGATGTGCATGCGCACGCCACCGCGGACGAGGCCCTGGCCGAAGGGGCCGCCCAGATCGAGCAGGCCCTGGCCTTTGGCCTGCGCCCAACCCACATCGACTCCCACATGGGGGTGATGCAGTTGGACCCCCGCTTCTACGAAGCCTACCTTGAACTGGCCGCGCGCTACCGCCTGCCTTTGCGCATGGCGGGGGCACGCCAACTGGCCGCCGCGACCCCCACGGCGCCCTGGGCGGCAGGCGTCCGGCGGCAGGCCCAGGCCAAGGGCGTGCGCTTTACCGACGACCTGCAGGCGGGCCCGCCGCACTCTGGCCCGCAAGACAGGCACGACGCCCTGCGCGCCCAGCTCGACGCGCTCGGCGCCGGGACGACGGAGATCTTCTTCCACCCGTGCGTCGACACCCCAGACCTTGCCGCGATGATCCCGTCCGGCGGGGGCGACCGCGTGCGGGACCTGCAGTTGCTCACCGACCCCCAGCTGCCCAAAGCCTTGGAGGCTAGGCGCATCCGCCTTGCCAGCTACCGCGACGTCGCCGCTGGAGGCGCCGGATAGGGGACCCCGGCGCGGCGGGGCCACCAGAAGGTGCGTCCCCGGCCCGATCGCCGGGGCGCGCACCTCCCAGCGGACCCATGCGCCTACTGGATCGGCGGGCACGGAACCTCTGGAAACGGATCGCACGCAACGACGCTGCAGTCGCTGGTGGTGATGAGCCGCTTGGCCGGCGTGATGCTTTCGAACTCCAGGCAGAAGCTGGCGTTGCAGACGAGGTGGCAACTGGCCGATGCGGTCTCGTAAATCGGTTCACAGACACAGGCCGGCGTGCTGACCCGGGTGCAGGTGTACGTGAGCGGTTGCGTGATCGTCGACGTCGTAAGCGGAACCATCACGTGGTGTCAACCATTGCCACATTGCCCAATTCGCTCGGCAAACTGCGACTTCTGCCGTTCGTGCCGCCCCAACCCGGCTTACGCCGGCCGCCCCTGGACCCTCCCTATCGTAACGAGGAGGGGCCGACCCCATTACGCGTGAGTGGGGTCGGCGGCCATTGGGAGTCCGGCGCCGGGGGTTGCGCAGCCGCTCCTGCGGACGGCGCCAGGCGACAGCAATCCGCGAAGTGCGGGTCTTCCGGCCCGCCGCCCCAAGGGGACGGAGCGGATCGTCCGCGACCGGGACAGTAGGCGGCATGGCCGCCGAAGAAGGCAGCTGAGGCTCGGGATGTTGTAGCGGCGGTCGTTCGATCCACCGTCCGCGAGAGCCCGAGAGAGGTTGGCAGAAACCGGAACCCCCCGGATTTAGCCGTGGGGATGCTCAGAAATCAGAAAGATCATCGCGCCCCACCTCCCCGACGCGAAAAACGGGCCGCATCCGCCTGCGCCCAGGCAAGTATCCAGCGGTTGCCGCACCCGAACCGTGACCGCCGTCACGAACGATCCGCGCCTGGGTCACCCTGCGGCCCCGCGGCCGCCGCGGAGGTTCCCCCGCGACAGGCTCGCGCCCCACCCGCACCGCACCACCGCCCCACCCTGCGTCGGGCTCCACAACGCGGCCGGCATGACAGACGTCACAGGCAAACCCGGACGTCCATCCGTTTCCTTGAGGCCGCACCGCGTCTACGGTGGGCACGAGGAACGAAGGGCGGTGGGCGGATGCCAGAGGCGGTGGCGTTCCAGCGCGTCGAGAAGCGGTTCGGTGCCGTGGCGGCGCTCGCAGGGGTGGACTTCTCGATCCGCACCGGAGAAACGGTCGCGCTGCTCGGACCCAACGGCGCGGGCAAATCCACGGCCGTTGGGCTGATGCTCGGGCTTCGGACGCCGACCGCAGGCACGGTGCGCATCCTGGGTGGTCCCGCTGCGGCGGCGGTGCGCCAGGGACGGGTGGCCGCGATGCTGCAGACGGCCAATCTGTTGCCTGGGGTGAGCGTGGCGGAACTCGTCGGCTTCGTGCGCGCCCTGTATCCGAGTCCGCTTCCGGCGGCTCAGGCGCTGGAGGCGGCCGGCTGTACGGCGTTCGCGCGCCAGCCGGTCGAACGCCTGTCGGGGGGCCAGGCGCAGCGCGCCCGCTTCGCGATGGCGATCGCCGGGGACCCGGAACTACTCTTCTTAGACGAGCCAACCACCGGTTTCGATGTGGACGCCCGACGCCACTTCTGGCAAGGCATCCGGGCCTTCGCCGCCAGCGGACGCACCGTGCTGTTTGCCACCCACTACCTGGAAGAGGCCGACGCGGTCGCCGACCGCATCCTTGTGTTGCGGCATGGCCGGGTGCTGGCCGACGGCAGCGCCGCGGCGATCAAGGCGGGCGCCGGAGGGCGTGTGGTGCGCTTCCAGGCGGCCGGCATCGACCACACCCGCTACGCGCGCCTGGCGGGCGTGTCGGACGTCGAGA
>DAHWHT010000235.1 GCA_027335515.1 Clostridia bacterium | reverse complement strand
CGCAAGACGGGCTGTTGCGCATCCATCTGGACCTCAGGCGATGGGATGCCTATCTGCGGGGTGCGCATACCCAACTTTGGATGGCTCAACGCTCGGGTTACGAATGGTGGACAACCGTGGGCGGAACGCCGCAGTAAACCCAAACCTACATGTCTCCCGTCGGACGGGTTCAGTATGGTGTCCAGTTGTTCACGTTCCTTGCTGTCACAGACCCTACTCAAGACAGGACGAGGTACCCGTTGCGCACAGTCTGGGGAGGGAAGTGCGAATAGATGTGCGGAGAGGGGTCTCGGAAGGATGGGCTGAGCGTAGCGTCAGACGGCGGGCTATCCAAGGTCGCAGCAGGACGGACGGCGGTTGCTGAAGATCAATATGGGGCCGCAGCACCCAAGCACGCATGGGGTTCTGCGGCTGGTGGTTACGCTGCGCGGTGAGGTTGTGGTCAAGGTCGAGCCGGACATCGGCTTTCTCCACCGCAGCTTCGAAAAGATCGTGGAGTCCTGGGCCTACCCAGGGATCGTGCCGTTTTCCGACCGCAACGATTACCTCGGGGCGATCACCAACGAGGTGGCCGTCTGCCTTGCCATCGAGAATCTCGCCGAGATCGAGGTGCCGCCGCGGGCCGCCCACCTGCGCGTGTTGTTCAGTGAACTGCAGCGCATCCTGAGCCACCTTCTGTTTTACGGCACCTTCGGCATGGACCTCGGCGCATTCTCACCGTTCATGTATGCCTTCCGTGAACGCGAGTGGGGCTACACCCTGATGGAGAAGGCAACCGGGGCGCGCATGCTGTATGCATACAATCGCCCGGGCGGCGTGCGCAACGATCTGCCCGACGCCTGGTTCAAAGATCTAGAGGCATTCCTGGTATTCATGGAGCGGCAGGCCTGGCCGGAGTATATGGGGTTGCTAATCGAAAACGAGATCTTTCGCGAACGCACGATTGGGGTCGGCGAGCTCACGCCGCAGCAGGCGATTGCCTGGGGGGCGAGCGGGCCGGTATTGCGCTCGACGGGCGTGGCGTGGGACCTGCGCAAGGTGGCGCCATATCTCGGCTACGAGCGGTTCGAGTTCGATGTGCCCGTAGGCCTCAACGGGGACACATACGACCGGGTCATGGTACGCATGCTTGAAATCAAGGAGAGTATTCGCATCATCCGCCAAGTGCTGAAGATGCTGCCCGAGGGTCCGGTCCTTGCTCGGGTACGCCCCAACCTGCGCCCACGCGCCGGAGAGTACTACAGTCGGGTGGAGTCCCCACGCGGCGAAGTGGGGGTGTACCTGATATCCGATGGCAGTGCCAAGCCTTACCGCCTGAAGTGGCGGGCGCCGTCTTTCTGCCACCTCCAGTTGGTTCCGATGATGGGTGTGGGAGGCAAGGTGGCGGATCTGATTGCCATTGTTGGTAGCCTGGACATCCTCATGGGTGAAGTCGACCGTTAGCCGAAGTTTAACCTGGATTTCGCAGGCTACCGTGCTGCTCGACCGCGTCCTGCGACACTTCCTGTAGGCGTCTGCCGTGCCGTCGGTGACGGGTGTCCGCTCAGCGACGGGGTCGGCCGCGGGTCGAACGCAGGTGACGATCACCGGCTTCGGTTTCGACGCCGTCGCCAAGGTCCTCTTCGAGGGCCCGCAGGCGGCGGGGATCGAGCCGTCCCTGGACTCCACGGTCGCTTCTGACCGAAAGCTCACGGCCATCGTGCCCCCCGGCCCCGCCGGTGCGGCGTCGGGGAACGCACGTGCTACAATAGCAAGAGTTGGTTCGCTTTCCTTCCTCCATGCTGCTGACGCCCCCCAGTCCGCACGAGGGAACACGAATCTCCGTCCACCAACGGAGAGGGTGGTTCCTACCGTGGTTCCTACCAATGATACCAATGACCATCCTGACGCGGGCGCCAGGGCTGAGCGCCCTGCCGTTTGCGTTCCCTGGTCATCCTTGGGCATCGCGGAACCGATGGGTGTCGTTTACTAAACGGCGGCGCCACATTCGGAAAGTCGTCGTGCAGACTCCACTGCTCCTGGTCCGTCCCCGTGTACAGGAAGTCACTCACATTGTCCGCCACAATGACCGCATCCGGTCGCCGCAGGTCTGTCCATATCACTGCGGCCGTCCGGGGCATCATTGCACCCGCCACCAAGCCAAACCGGCCGTCGTGGCGTAGCGCATCGACACGGCACCCCTCCCGAGCGGAAGGCTGGCCCCGTTTCTCCTTCTTGTACCCGACCAGACCCGTGCTTCGACAAGCAGCGCCAGGATCCCCCGCTCAGCCGCACCTTGTTAACGCGTACTTCCGTCGCAGGTCGAAGCGACAGCGTTCTCCCGCCTCCCGGTCGCTGGTGTTGTCGGCGAACGCCAACAGCACCTCCTTCAGCATCATGCCCGGCGGGACCTACGGCCGACCCCGCTTGGCATGCATGCCGGCAAACACCTCATTCTCAAACCGCGCCGCCCCAGAGTAGGCGATCACGTGATAGATCTCCCTTCGGTACCGCTGGCCATCCCAAGCAGCCGTCCAGCAGGGTCAACGGCAGCGTCCCGCGCTTGCCCATGATGGTCGCCGACGGACCTGCCCTTGTGGGAACGCACGTACCGCTGCGAGGCCTGCGGTATGGTGCTGGATCGCGACTTGAACGCGTCCCACCATCTTGCAGCCCCTGCGGCCGCGGTCGTCGGAGTGGCCCGGAGACCCAAAACGCCCATGGAATGGAAGAGACGTAAGACCCGGCGCTGCCGGGCAGACCTCGGGGAAGCGGGAAGCCGGCACGGAGGCAATGCGCCTCGGGTCAGACCGGCACCTCTGCCTGGTAACGGGTGGATGCAAGATTTGACTACGGATCTTGCAACGGCTTGAGTGAATACGTATCCGGCGCTCGCGACGCTCCACGCCACGGCGGAGCAGGTTATCGCGGTGCGGATCCGAAGTTCCTCTCGGTCCGAGTCCGCACGGTGGCGCTGGATACGGAAGGCGGGTGGAGCCCGTGGCCGACGACCGGCCGAATATTCTCCTGATCACCTCCGATCAGCAGCACTGGAGCGCCATGGGCGCCTTGAACCCTGATCTTCAAACGCCGGCCCTGGATCGACTGTGTGCCGAAGGCGCTCGGTTTGACCGCGCCTACTGTGCAAATCCCGTGTGCTCCCCGTCCCGAAGCAGCATTATCACAGGACTCTATCCGTCGGTACACGGTTGCTGGAGCATTGGCGTGAAGCTTCCCGAAGACGTCCCGACCGTGGCCGGGTTGTTGACGGCGCGGGGGTACGCGACGGCCCTGTTCGGCAAGGCCCACTTCCAGCCCCTCGCCTCCTTCCCTGGGAGCGAGTCTCTGGAATGCCAACCCGTGCTGCGAGATCTCGATTTTTGGCGCCGCTTCCACGGACCCTGGTACGGCTTTCAGCATGTGGAGGTCGCGCGCAACCACGGCGACGAGTCGCATGCGGGACAGCACTATGCCGTATGGTTAGAAGACAATGGCGTCGCAGATTGGCGGTCGTATTTCCGCTCCCCGCCAGGGCAGGAGAATCGACACCGCACGCCACGGCGCTGGTCCTGGGACTTGCCGCAGCAGTATCATTACTCGGCGTGGACGGCAGAGCGCACCATCGCGTGGCTGCGAGGAAAAATCGCGGCAGGACAACCGTTTTTCGCTTGGGCAAGCTTCCAAGATCCACACCCGCCGTATTTGGTCAGCGCGCCGTGGGACACGCTCTATGACCCATCGCTCATGCGCCCAGGCCACGCGGTGCCCGGTGAACACGCCAGAAATCCAGTGCACTTTCAATTGACGCAGGATGCCCGCCCTGACTTTTCTCGATGGCGCGAAGGGTTTGGCGTTACCGGGCTGCACAGCCATCTACAATCTGAAGATGAGTTGAGACACGACATGGCTGTGTATTTCGGGATGATCAGCCTGATGGACCATCACATTGGCCGCATCCTCGACAGCTTGGATGCACTGGGGGTGAGCGACCGGACCATGGTCGTCTTCACCACGGATCACGGACACTTCCTCGGGCAGCATGGCCTCATCCGTAAGGGCCCGTTCCATTACGAGGACATGATCCGGATACCGTTTCTTGTGCGTTACCCCGGGGTGGTCCCCCGCCACCACACGACGGACAGTTTGGTGAGCCTCGTCGACCTCGCGCCGACCTTCCTCCGGGTCGCAGGGGTTCCCGTGCCCGGCTGGATGCAGGGCGTGGATCAAATCCCGGCGCTCTCCGGAGAGCGGTCGGTACGCGAGCACGTCCTCGTCGAAAACAGATGCCTTCCCACGCGTCTCAACCTGCGCACATACGTGACCGCACGCCACAAGCTCACCCTGTACGCCAATGGCGACTCAGGCGAACTCTTCGACCTGGAACACGATCCCGCTGAAGTGCACAACCTCTGGGATGACCCCGGTCTCGCCGCACTCAGGATGACGTTGATCCAGCAGATGATGCAAGCAACGATGCGGATTGAGCCCACGCGGATGCCACGGGTATCGGGGGCGTGATGACGTATGCGCCCAAACACGAACTCGTCCGTGGGGCCCCGATCCGGATATGCGTGGCGCCCTACGTGCCACAATACGATGAGACAGGTCGGGGCCAGAGTTTAGAGTATGGGGCCGGGGAGAGGATGGAGAACCGACGGTCCTGTTCCGTGGGGAGAACCGGGAGGACAAGTCGACAGACCGGGCAGGGGCGACCGGGTGGCCGGGGAAGTCCGCCATGCCGGACCGGACGGCGCCCCCGCCCGTCGGGCCCGAACCGCCCCGCCGGCCGCAAGCCCCGGCTTTGGCCGCGGGTCCTCACGCCCCGCGGGATCGGGCGCCGGCGCCACCCGGCACCGGCCCCAACCGGCGCTCCCACACCGACGCGACCACCGCCTGGCCCACCAGGTTCAAGGCCCGTTGCGACTCCAGCCCCAACCCGGGGGGCACCCCCACATCCGCGCCCTTTGGCCAAAGCAAGACGGCCCGCCCACCCGGCTCGAGGACGCGCGCCACTTCCCCCAGGCACGCCGACGCGAAGGCCGCCACGCCTCCCGGCGCGGCGACCTGCACCCCAAACGGCAAATTGCTCACCACGCGGTCGACGCTGCGGTCGGGCAGGGGCAGCGCCCGTGCGTCCCACACCTGCAATCGCCACGGCCGGTGCCGGTTGCCGAAGTTCGACCGCGCAACCTCGAGGGCATCGCGCGAGCGGTCACCGCCCAGCAGCTCTCGGTAGGGCCCCGTTTGGGCGCGCTCCAGCAGAATGGTCCCACCACCGCAGCAGGGGTCCAGCAGACGGTCCGTCGCCGCGGGCCGCGACAACCGCACCAGGGCCGCCGCCACCGTCGGGCTCAGGGCACCCGGCGCCCGCCGGTAGTGTCGGTGGCGAAAGGCGGGATCCGTAAGCCGCAGGGCCAGCATCGCCGACGAACCGAAGAGGAACGCCACAAACTCCGCATCCGGCCGTTCCGCATCGAGCCGCCAGGCGGGATACGCCGCGCGCAGCTGCCTGACCATCCGCTCTTCGACCGCTTGGCGACGCACCCCCGCGGCGCCCTGAATGAAGCAACTCGCCTTGATACGCCCCTGGGGCCGACGGGCGTCCGCAGCGAGCACGTCCCGGTGCGCGGCGAGAACCTCCCCCGGGACAACCCAGGTGGCCGCGGCCAGGCGACGGGTGAAACCGTCCCGGTCGCCGGCCCAGATCTGCAGATAGAGATCGTCGGCCGTCCGCATCCGGTGGGCGACGGACACATCCCCCGCGTCGACGCGCCGCTGCACGCGCAGCATCCCCGACCGCACCCGCTCGACGGACCCCAGCCCGCGGTCGGTAAGCTCGCCCGCGACAACGGCTTCAAGCCCGGGTTGGCAGGTCGTCAGCAGGACCACGCGCCCACCCCCCGTTCTCGGGCCACAGCCCAACCGCGCCGCCGGCCGGCAAGCAGAGGGAGGCGGCCGGCGCCGAGGCACTCGGACCCCGGCCGCCTCAGCTGCCTTCGGCCTCCAACAACGCGGCGACGAAGGCGTCGGGATCAAAGGGCCGCAGGTCGTCCAACCCCTCACCCATCCCGATGTAGAGGATCGGCAGTCCCAGGTCGCGGTGCACCGCGAGCACGAAGCCGCCGCGCGCACTGGTGTCCAGCTTGGTCAACACCAATCCGCTGACCGCCACCGCCTCGGTGAAGACGCGCGCCTGCGTCAGGGCGTTCTGACCCGTGGTCGCATCCAGCACCAGCAGCACTTCGTGCGGCGCTCCGGGGCAGGCCCGCCCGGCGATGCGCACCATCTTCTGCAGTTCCGCCATCAGGTGCGCCTTGTTGTGCAACCGACCCGCGGTATCGCAGACCACCGCCGCGACGTCGCGGGCGACCCCGGCGGTCACCGCGTCAAAGACCACCGCCGCCGGATCGCCCCCGTGCCCGTGGCGCACCAGGTCGACCCCGGCCCGCCGGGCCCACAGCGCGAGTTGCTCCCCGGCCGCGGCGCGAAACGTATCGGCGGCCGCGAGCAGGACCCGGTCGCCCCCCGCGCCCAGTTGGTGGGCGAGCTTGGCGGCGGTGGTCGTCTTGCCGCTGCCGTTGACCCCGACGAGAAAGACCACCGTCGGCCCCTGGACCGCCCGCCGCAGGGGGCGCGCCGCGCCGGAAAGGTCGGCGGCCATCTGCTCGCGCAGCAGGGGCACCACCCCCTCGGCGTCCAACCGGCCGCGTGCCGCGGCCTCCCGCAGGCGTGCCAGCAGCCGCTCCACCTCCGCCATGCCGACGTCCGCGCCCAGCAGAACACCCTCCAGCTCTTCCAGGGTCGCCTCATCCACCGTGGCGCGGCCGGCGACCACCTCGGAGATGCGCCCCAAAAGCCCCTCGCGGGCCCGGCCGAGCCCCGCCCGCAAGCGACCGAACCATCCGGCCCCGGCCTCCGCCATCAGCCCCGTCCCCCCTGCACCCCGACGGCCCGTCCCCCGGCGCGTGCCGCACCCACCGACTCAGCCGGCCAGGCGCACCGTGAGCAGCCGTGAAATCCCCGGCTCTTCCATCGTGACGCCGATCAGTCGGTCCGCGGCCTCCATCGTGCCCTTCTGATGCGTCACCACAATGAACTGCGTCCCACCCGCCATCTCCTGCAGATAGGCGGCGCACCGCGCCACATTCGCTTCATCCAGGGCGGCCTCGACCTCGTCCAGAATACAGAAGGCGGCCGGCCGGACCTGCAGGAAGGCCAACACCAGGGCGATGGCCACCAGCGTCCGCTCGCCGCCGGAAAGCAGCCCCAGATGGGCCAACTGCTTGCCCGGTGGCTGCGCGACGATCTCAAGGCCGGGCGCCTGCGCCACCGATCCCTGTGGATCACCGCCCACGGGTACCAGGTCCACCACCCCCCCGCCGCACAACCGGGTGTAGATGGCGGAAAAGTGCAGCCGCACCGCCGCCAGCGCCTCCACGTAGCGATCCGCCAGGGCGGCGTCCAACGCCTTGGACCATTGGGCCAGGGCGGCATCCGCGGCGGTGAGGTCCTCGACCCCGGCCTCCAGGCGCGCCACCTCCGCCAACTCGGCGTCGTGTTCGGCAATCGCCTCCGGCCGCACACCGCCGATCCCGGCCACCTCGTCGCGCAGTGCGACCGCCCGGCGCTGGTCGGCCTGCGGATCCTCGGACGGGGCGACGGACGCCAGCGCCTCGGGGGCCCAGCCGTAGGCCGTCTCCAGCCGCGCGGCCAGGGCCGCCAGGGCCGAGTCCTGCCGCGCGGCGGCGGCATCCGCACGGCGCGCGTCCGCCGCGGCCTGTTCGCGTGCCTGCTCCGCCGCCTCGCGGGCCGCGGATGCCGCGGCGCCGCGCTCGTGGAGGGACGCGAAGGCACCGCGCACCGCCTCCAGGCGTTCCCTGGCCAGCGCGAGGTCGCCCGCGGCCTGCTCGGCCTGTGTCCGGGCCACCTGCTCCGCCTGCTCCTGGGCCCGCACGGCGTCGACCGCACGGCCCCGGTCGCGCTCCAACTCCTCCAGGCGCGCGGCCACGTCGGCCAGCG
>DAHWHT010000221.1 GCA_027335515.1 Clostridia bacterium | reverse complement strand
GAGGTTGCCGTCTCCCGCATCGGCCGCGGGCATTCCCCTTTCCCCTTCACCGTCCTTAGCCAGGCCGGCCGCCCACCGCGCCCGCTTGTCCGCCGTTTCCAAGCCGTGCCGCTGCAGGATGCGGTAGGTGCGGCCCGGCGTCGCCCCTTCGGCCGCTAAAGCGCGGGCCAGCGCCCGCTCCCCGAGGGCCGGGTTGCGGCGGACCAACGCCAAGACCGCCGCTTCGACGGGATTACGGGCAGGTGAAGTGGCCGCTGCCGCAGCGGCCCCCTCGCCGGCCTCTGCCGCGGGTCCCCTGGACGGAGTGCCGGGCGCCAAGGGCGCCGCGGCCCCGGTTACCTCCCACCCCGCCAAGTCCGCAAGAACGGTGTACCAGACCCGCAGGCGAAGCGGCTGCCCCCACGTGGCCTGGTCCTTCGGATCCACCCCGGCGCGGCGGCAGGCGGTCGCCGTCACCTTGTCCACCACGTTCTCTGCCACGGCATCCAATCCACCGGCCAGCAGGGACACCACGGCCGCGACCCGCTCGGCCATCTCCGCGTACCCGTCGGCACGAGGCGCGATGCGCATGGGCTCCACGTAGAGGCCGCTGCCCGGCGTGTGGTCGACCCAAACGCCGCCCCATGCCTCGCACCATGGGCGGAACTCCCCGTCTACGTCGAACACCACGACCCGGTACCCCGACAGCAGCAACCCAGACAGCAACGCTTTGGCGTAGAAGGACTTACCGCTCCCGTTGGTGCCGAGGAGCACCAGGTTGGTCCCCTCGGCGGCCGCGGGGTCATCGAGGGGCAAGGTGACAAAGGCCCCGTCTCGCGCCCGTAGCCCCATGTAGACCCCCCGCCCGCCCCACGGGCCGTCCTGCGCCGGCACCAGCGCCGCTAGGGCGTCCTCGTCGAGGATGCGCGTCGGCACCCCAGCGGGGGCCACAGGATCGGCCAGCGCGTGCCCAAGCATGAAGGAAGGCAACTGCGCATAGGCGGCTGGGTCGAACAGGATCCCGCGGGCCTCCGCCCACTCCGTGACGGCCGCGCAGTCGGCGTCCAGGTCGGCCATCGTGGCCGCCGTGACCGTGATGGTGGCGGTCGCCGTAAAGGTCGCCGCCCCCTCCATGACCTCCCGGTTCTTCAAGGCCTCCAGGGAAGCGGCGGACGCCTCTAGGGAGTTGGCCATCCAGGACTTGCCGGCGCGGCGGTGCACCTCGGCCTCCGCCCGTAGCCGCCGCACCTGGAGTTGGCGGTCCGTCGTCCAGAACGACTCCCCAAACGGAGAGGCCGCCAAGGACACCCGTACCCGGAGCGGCCTCCCTCCGCTGGTCAGCCGCAGCAGCGGCTGCCAGAACCCCCAGTGGGCCGCGCCCGGCCAGGTGGCGACGACGTACGTGCGGGACACGGCGCCCCCGTGGGCCAGGTGCCGCGGGAACTCGGCGATGGCGGGCATGACGCAGATGTCTCCTTTCGGGACGCTTTAGGCGAGGGTTGGTGGCCCCCTCTATAGGAGAAGTAGATACGCTTCTTGATGCCCCGCAGGAGAAAGGCGGCGGTGGAGGGAACACCTGCTTGGTCGGGCGGCACTGCTCCACGGCTGAAGAGGGGCACTAGGCGGGGGGCCGTGCCCTGGTGAGGGGGATGTCGGTGGCCGTTGTCCAACGTGGGGCTTCCTGGCAAGTGCAGGTTCGAGTGGGGAAGGACTCCTCTGGCAAATGGATCCGCAAAGCGGCCACGTGTGATACGGAGACCGAAGCACGGCGGGTGGAGCGGCGGCTTCTGGCCGAGGCGGAGGCACAGCGAGCCGCTCATGTGGCGCCCACCAACCAGACCTTGGGGGACTACCTGCCCCTGTGGTTGGAACGGAAGCGGGCCGAGGGGTGTAAGGTGTCGACTTGGTATGCGTACGAACGCGCCGTTCGCGTTCGCATCCTCCCTTTCCTTGGAAAGACCCCTCTTCACCAGTTGAGCCCGACCATGATCCAGTCTTGGCAGGACACCCTAGCCCCCACCCCAACGACGCGCGGCGCCACCCAGGCATCCCTCGCCTATCGGGTTCTCCGGGCAGCGCTTTCGGATGCCGTCCGCTTGGGCCTGGTGCCAACGAATACCGCTGGCCGGGCGCGGCCGGCGCTACGGGCGTCGCGCAAGCGCGACGGCTTCACCCTGGCCGAGGCTCAGTTCATCATGGCGGCGGCTGAAGGAGATGAGATGGCCCCGTTGCTCGGGTTCCTATTGCATACGGGTCTGCGGATCGGCGAGGCATTGGGGTTGAGGTGGTCGGACATAGACATGGATGCCGGACGGATAACGGTACGGCACAACCGTACTCGGGCCGGCTCACTCATGGTGGAGGGTGCGCCGAAACGGGAGAAGAGCGCCCGCACCATGGCCCTGCTGAGTGGAGCGGTTGCTGCTTTGCGGCGGCAACGGGCCCAGCAAGCAGAAATCCAGTTGGCGTCGGGGAAAGGTTGGCGGGACGAAGGACGGGTTTTTGCGACCCGTGGTGGGGGTGGCATGAACATCGGCACGGTGGATCGTGCCTTTCGCCGCATTCGTGACAAGGCGAACGAACAAGCCTGCAAAGAGATAGGGAAGGACCCAGGGGTCGACCGCATCATCCCGAAACTGCCGCTGCACTCCCTGCGGCACGCCACGGCAAGCATTCTCCTGGGCGCCGGGGTGCCCGTGGCGGTGGCCGCCAAGATGATGGGGCACTCGGTGGCGATGTTCTGCGAGACCTATGCCGACCTGTTGGTGGAGGCGACCCACGATGCCGCTCGCCAGGCCGATGCGTGGCTCGCGCGGCAGAGCGCCTCGCTTTCGGTCACAGAGCCGGCCGGCACATCGCCGCAGACAACGCGACCGGCGCGCGAACACAGGGACTAGTGGGATGACGAGGCCGCGTCGTGACTGCAAACTGGTCTGCAATCGTCCCTACCAGGGGCCACCTGTTCTGGGTGTTCGGGATCGAACCCTTCTCTATGTTGGCCTAGAGAAACTGCCTGGTGCGGCCGCTCGCGGCGGACGAGAAACGAGGCGTTCCACCCGCGCGGGCTTTCAGCTCCTTGGGGCTCATGGCTCACCTTACTCTCCCAAGGGACGAGCCATGCCGACCCGATGCCCCAGGCCGCCCCCACCCGCCTCAAACCGCCCACAGGACCGTCCCCATGTCTGCAGACGTGACTGCAAGCCAAGCACACACCTGTTCCACCATCTCCCCACCCCCAAGACCGCTGCCCCGCGACGGCATCGCGGTGCGCCCTTCCCCATAGAGGGAGATCGCATGGAGAAGCTGCTGGTGGATTACGAGGGCCTGGCTGAGGCCCTCAGCCTGTCGCCCAGGACCCTCTTGCGACTCGGTTCCAAGGGGATGCCCTGCATCCGCGTGGGGCGCCGCGTGCTGTTCGACCCCGTCGCGGTCAAGGAGTGGTTGGTCAGGGGCGGCGCGAACAGCGAAACGGCCGCAGCGGTCCCGCCATCGCGGCCCGGACGCCCGCGTCGAGTTGTGCCATAGCCAGTAGCGCCCGGAGATCCCTGGCCCTACCAGGGATCTCCGGGCGCTACTGGGCCTACCGCGCCAACCGACCCAACCCCCGGCTAGCGCCGAGGAGCTGCACCGCGCTTTCGGTCAGCCACCAAGGCCTCCCGTCCGGCGCTCGTCAGCCTCCACGCATCAGAGGATAACCACGCCGCGCCGCTGGCCGGTCCATCTATCCAGCCGGCGCGTAGGTCGTCGTGCAGCCCGTCCTCGACCCATGCAGGGAGCCATTCCCTCGTTCCGGCGTGCTCCTGGTGCCATTGCAGCCGGGCCAAGCCCTCTGCGGAGGGGCGTCCGGCGATGCCCATTGATCTCCCCCCCCCCGTCAAATCTGCTGCCGGGGCTAACCGACCGAATGCCGCGCTCCTACTACCGCGGGTGGAGGCGTGCCGCTTCTGGCCCGCCTTCGCCGCGGCGACCCTCGCCCGCAGGTCGAACCACGCCGAACTGACCTGCCGGGCCGTCAGGCCGAAGCGGACGCGGCACTCCCGCCGGGCGGCGTTGATGTTCCCGCCGCGCTCAAACACCCGCCGGTAGAGCCATCGCTCCGCGCGGCACCAGATATCAGCCATCCCATCGAGCACGGCAGGGGCCGCACCGTCCGGGACCCGGGCCTCGAAGGTCGCCTTCATGGTGCTCCCCCCTATGGGAAGGAGCACCATGCTGCGGATGGGGAGGGGCCGCGATGCCGGCTACTGTCAGGGATAGTCAGGAGATTCCGGCTACTGCTGGCACCCCCTCTGTGGGAAAGAAGCGGATCTGGTCTACCGGATCCGCGCCGCGATCTGCTCCGCGGCCCTGCGCAGGCCATCCCGCGGCACCGTGACGCAACAGCATCCGGCGGCGAGCACCTTTCCGGTAAGTGGGGTCGCCCACTCCCAATCGATGGCGATGGCCCCGCCCGCCGTCTCGGTCAGGCGGAAGCTGGTCTCGGCGCCCTCCTCGCACAGCAGCCGTTCACCAAACCGCTTCCCTTCGACCGCCCACCGCAGAGACCGCTCCCACCGGGCCGCCTCGTCCGCTTGGCTCATCTCGCCACCGTTCCTTTCCAAAGCCATCCCGGAGCTATCGGCGGCGGGGAGCATGGAGCGCGGCGTCGGCCGCGATCTTTGCCGCGTCCTTGCTCCGCTCCATGCCTTCGGTGATGGTGCGCCCGGTGCGGTCGAGCACGAGCCAGGCCCACTCGTCGGCGATGGGCCACACCTCCGCATACCAGCCGTCGGGCATTGGTGGC
This sequence comes from Clostridia bacterium, assembly GCA_027335515.1. The sequence continues at coordinate 1,790 of DAHWHT010000221.1, read as the reverse complement.
GTGGTGCAGCGCCCGCCGTCGCGCGCCTTCCACCAAAACGGCGGCCCCGCGCTCACCGCCGCGGCCCTCCGGGCGCCCGCCGCGCCGCTACAAACGCGGCATAGGCCGCCTCGGCGGCCTGCTTCGCGGCCTCGGCGGTGGCCACTACGCCCTCCTTGTCCCGGTGGCGCAGGTCTGCGGCCACGTAGGCGTTGCGGCACCGCCACGCCCACCCGCTGGGGCGCTCCCACGCCGTGAGGGTGAAGCCGTCGTCCTTGTCGCACAGCCAGCCGGCGGTTCCAACAGGCCGCCAACCGGTGTCTGTCGGCATGGTGTCGTTGCTCTCCTTTCGGGCGGATGTGGGGAAGGGCGCGTCGGCCCCCTCAGCCAGGTGGCGCCCCTCCCCGCGCGGGGAGCGGGAACATCAGCAGACGCAAAGCGAGTACGGCTTGCGGCAGTTCATGCAAACAAGGCCGAGGCGCTTCTCCTGCTCGGCCTTGGCGTCGCGCTTGGCCGCGCACGCCTGGCATACGTTGGCGGTGAACGGGAACCAACGCAGGGAACCCGCTTCTGCCGCGGCGCCGCAATCCGTGCACTTCGTGGGCTTGTCCGGTTCGGCGTGGGCAACCGGTGCGGGTGCCTGAGACATCTTCATCACCTCCCCCTATGGGAAGGGAGCACCCGGGGGGGGGCACCAGATCCGCTAACCGGTCCGGCCGGCCCCGCCGCCAGCGGATGCGGCCCCAGCGGCGGTCGCCGCTTCGCGCCGTGCCCGAGTCGCCTTGGCGCTTTGCAGGGAGACGAAGGGACCATGGACGGCGCCCACCGGCACGCGGCCGAGCTGGGCCGCCGTCCGCCGGTCTCGGGCACAGACGAATCCGAACCCGGTGTCGTACCAGCCCTGTCCATCGTCGGGCATGGGTGAACCGTTCCTTTCTTGCTATAGCGAGGCGGTGCTTGACTGGTCGATTCCGCCGCCGGTGCCGTCGATGATGGGGGCGGCGCTTCACCGGTTGATTCCGCCGCCCGCCTCCGGGGGGCCGATGACTACGCCGCGGCTGGGTGACGGGGTGACCGCTTCGCCGTTTGCCCGCGCGCGTGCCGGGCGATACTGTTCCGGAGGGAGGCCTTGCTCCGCGCGGCGCAAGGCGTGCCAGCGGCTGACCACCTGCTCGACCACCTGGGAAGTGCTCCATCCCCGCGGCCGTTCCTCAGAGGCGCGCAGCAGGAGAGCGACCAACCGCGGGGGCACGGGCCGGTGGGCGGCGGTCGGGTCGCCGGGGGCGGTGGGAGAGGGGGCGCCTACCACGGTCATCCGCACTTCCCGCGGGCGCTTTGCCGCCGACTCGACCCCCGCGGGGGCGGCGCCCGCCGCGCGCATCGACGGGGCGAAGGGAGGGGCCCGGTCCCTCACCACGCGCGGCGCCTCACTCGGCAGGACGGGGGCCGCCCGCTCGACCTCCGCCAGCGCGACAACGGCCCGTGCGGCGGCGATCTCCCCTTCCATCGCCCAGTGGGGGGCCGCCTCCAGCGCGGCCAGCCCTCCCGGGCCGCGGGCTGCCGTGCGGGCAGCGAAGCTGCTTCCGCGAACCGGGGGTGTGCTCGCGCCAAGCGCCGCAGGGCCTGGGTCGACAGCGGCATTCCTGTTCACCTTCCGCGAAAGGGCCCGTGCGGCGTGGGGCATCGTGACTATGCCGGGGCATCGGCTCTGCGAAGAGTGAAGAACTAAGGGCAGCGGTTTAGTATTCATCTGGCAGCAGAATCGTCGTGACGCTGCGATCCGCTTCGGTGATGATCCATATCTTCGTGCC
>DAHWHT010000201.1 GCA_027335515.1 Clostridia bacterium | reverse complement strand
GCCGGAGGCCGCCTTCCTGGCGCAACGCACGCGCTGGGTCCATCTGCAGGTGCGGCTGGCGGCCGGCGGGCAGGCCCGCGCCGCCGAAGGCCGATCCGTTTGGCGCCACGCCGCCGGTCGGTTGGCCGCCCTGTCGCCGCTGGCGGTGTTGTCGCGCGGCTACGCCGTCTGCCGCCTGGCCGACGGCACGGTGGTGCGGCGGCCCGCGCAGGCCGCGGCGGGGGACCGGATTGAGGTGCTGGTGGAGGAGGGGCGGCTGTGGGCCCGCGTCCAGGAGCACGGCCCGGCATGGGTGCCATGAGCGTGGAGGGAGGTGGCGGGCGCGTGGCCGAGGCGGAGCAGCCGGACGGACGGCCGGAGGACCCGAGTTTTGAAGCGGCGATGGCCGAACTGGAGCGGATTGTGCGCGACCTGGAAACCGGGGCGCTGGGCCTGGACGAGGCGCTGCGGCTGTATGAGCGGGGGGTGGCGCTGGTGCGCCTGTGCGGCGGGCAACTCGACGGGGCGGAGGCGCGCCTGCGCGTCCTGACCCTGGACGGTGAGGGTAACCCCGTGCTGGCGGCGCTCGAAGGACCCGGCGCGTGAAACCGCCTGCGTTTCTGGCGGAGGTGGCGGCCGTCTGCGAGCCGTACCTGCGCGAGCGGCTTGCCGACCCGGGGGTTCCCGCAGACCTGGCCGCGGCGATGCGCCACAGCGTGCTGGGTGGGGGCAAGCGGCTGCGCCCGGCGCTCTGTTTGGCCGCCGCCGAGGCATGCGGCGCCGTCGATGCCCCGACGCGCCTGCTGCCGGCCGCCTGCGCCGTGGAGCTCATCCACGCCTACTCGCTGGTGCATGACGACCTGCCCGCGATGGACGACGCGGAACTGCGGCGGGGCCGGCCCGCCTGCCACCGCGCCTTTGGGGAGGCGGTCGCGATCCTCGCCGGGGACGCGCTGCAGGCCCTGGCGTTCGCCTCGCTCGCCCAGCCGCTGCCCGGGGTGCGTCCGGAGGACCAACTCGCGGCCGTGGCGACCCTTGGGCAGGCGGCCGGGGCCGCCGGCATGTGCGGCGGCCAGGCCCTGGACCTCGCCGCGGAGGTCGAACCGCCCGACGACGCCGGCCTGTGGCGGCTGCAGGCCATGAAGACCGGCGCCCTCCTGGGGGCCTCGGTGCAAATCGGGGCCCGTTTGGCCGGCGCCGATGCCGCCACCTTCGCCCGACTCGCCGCCTGCGGCGAGGGGCTGGGCGCGGCGTTCCAGATCACCGACGACATCCTGGATGTGACCGCCTCCGATGCCGCCTGGGGCAAGACCCCCGGCAGCGACGCGCGCGGCGGCAAGGTCACGGCCGTCTCACGCCTGGGGCTGGACGGCGCCCGGGCGCGGGCGGCGGAGGCCGCCGCGGCCGCGGTGGCCGCGGTGGAGCCCCTGGGGCCGCGGGCGTCGGTTCTGGCGGACCTGGCGCGTTATGCCGCTGCCCGCCGCTGGTGAACGGGGCCCGCACCGCCCGGTGGGGATGGTATACTGCACCGTGGGGGTGGCGCAGTATTCTAGTCTGCCGCACGCGTCCGAAGGCGGGCCTAAAAATCCGCGGATGGCACAGCGATGAAGTTCCTGGTGGCGGCTTGCGGCGCCCAGCTGCGGGTTGTTGCTGGGAGTTAAGGGGCGAGGGCGAGCCGCAATGGCATGCGGGCGTGGACCCTTTCCCCGCGGAGGCCCGAGGTTCCGGCCCGACGTGGGTCGGGGCCCGGGGTAGTAACCTGCATGTGGGGCATCTGCGTGCAGCGTAGCCTGCCTTGAAGCGGCCGGGAAGGAAGCGAGAGCCCGCCTTGAGCGGGCGAGGCGCCGTGGACGATGGGCCCGTCGTCAGCGGGGCTGCTCGCCGAAATCGCGGTTGCGACAGAGGCTAGGACGCGGTTGCGGTCTGGGGAAAGCCCCTAGGCTGTTCCGAGTGCGGAGGCGCGGCGGGGATTGCGGTGCGACCTCAGTGGCTATCCAGCACCGCCGTGGGCGACCCGGCGGAGCCCCCGTGAAGGGGAACCGCCGTCCCGGCGACGGGGCGGTGGGGGCGCGGGAAATCCGGCTGGACCTAAGGCGCAAGATTGACCCGCCGCGCTGCCACCCTTATAGGAATTCATGGACGTTCGTTTTTCGCAGGCTGGAGGGCAATCGGTGAAGGGCAGGGCTCGCCGCGGCAGCGTGCGGCACCACGGTCGGCGCGGCGCCCTGCTTGCCGGCCTTGCGCTCGTGGTGGCGGTCGGCGTCACATTGCCCGCGGAGTCGTTGCTCCACCAGCCAGGGTTGACCATCACCACGATCATGGTCGTGTTGCTCATCCTGATCGGCGCCGCGGGCGACATGCTTGCCATCGCCGCCGCCGCGGCGACCGAACCGGCCCTGCATTCGATGGCTGCGCGGCGCCGGCCCGGGGCCAAGGCGGCCCTGGCGCTCAAACATCGGGCGGACCGCGTCGCCGGCATCTCCGGGGATATCGTGGGCGATGTGGCCGGGACGGTGAGTGGTGCGGCGGCGGCCGGTTGGGCGGTGATCGCCGCGCACCGGCACGGCTGGTCCCCGACGGCGGCGGCCGCGCTGGCGGTGGCGGCCGTGGCCGCGTTGACGGTGGGCGCCAAGGGCACCCTGAAGGGGGTGGCCCTGGACCACGCCAACGTGGTGCTGTACGCTGCGGGCTATGTGGCCCACGCGCTGGCGGCGCCGTTTTCCCGCCGCCGCCGCGCCTGAGCCGGCCCGCCCGACGGGGGGCTGCGGTGGCAGGGTCAGATCGGCAAGGGGTGTGGCGCTTGTGCCCGAAACCGTCTCCGGCATGAAGTGGCTGCCGGGCATCCGCGGGCCTGAGGACCTCCAGGGCATGAACGCCGCCGAACAGGCAGAACTCGCCGCCGAAATCCGCCAGACGATCGTGGAGACGGTTGCGCGCAACAGCGGCCATCTCGGCGCCAGCCTGGGCACGGTGGAACTGACGCTGGCCCTGCACTCGGTGTTTGCGAGTCCCCGCGACCGCATCGTCTGGGATACCGGCCATCAGGCGTACGGGCACAAACTGGTGACCGGCCGCTACGCGGATTTCGGCACCCTGCGCCAGCCGGGCGGCCTGTCCGGGTTTTGCAAGCGCCGCGAGAGCCCGCACGATCACCTGGAGGCCGGCCACGCCGGCACCTCCCTGTCGGCGGCGCTCGGTATGGCCTGTGCCCGCGATCGGCGCGGCGAGGACCACGCGGTGGTCGCGGTCGTCGGCGACGGGGCCCTGACCGCCGGCATGGCGCTGGAGGCCCTGAACAACATCGGCCAGAGCCGAACCCGCCTCGTCGTGGTGCTCAACGACAACGGCATGTCCATCTCCCGCAACGTGGGAGCCCTGCCCACCTATCTGGCGCGGCTGCGCACCGGGCCGGGCTACCTGCGTCTGCGCGAAGACCTGCACTGGATTCTGCAGCGCGTGCCGCTGATCGGGCCGCGCATGGTGCGGGTGGCGGAGCGGGTCAAAGACAGCCTCAAACAGCTGGTCCTGCCGGGGATGCTCTTTGAAGAGCTGGGCCTTACCTACATGGGGCCGGTCGATGGACACAACCTGGCCCAGGTGCAGGAGATCCTGCGGCAGGCGCGCCAGGTCGACGGTCCGACCCTCTGCCACGTGGTCACGGTCAAGGGCAAGGGGTATGGGCCCACGGAGGCCAAGCCGGAGTCGTCGCACGCCTGGAGCGGGCCTTTCGACCCCCGCACCGGCAAGGTCCTGCGGGCGCCTTCCGCCGTGCCGACCTACACCAAGGTGTTTGCCGACACGCTGGTCCGTTGCGCGCAGCGCGATCCGCGCGTGGTGGCGATCACCGCCGCCATGCCGGGCGGGACCGGTGTGGATCGCTTCGCGGAGCGCTTCCCGGACCGCGCCTTCGATGTCGGTATCGCCGAGCAGCACGCGGTGACGTTCGCCGCCGGGCTGGCGCTTGGCGGGTTGCGGCCGGTGGTCGCGATCTACTCGACCTTCCTGCAGCGGGCGTACGACCAGGTGCTGCACGATGTGGCGCACCAGGGTCTGCCCGTCGTGTTCGGGTTGGACCGCGCCGGATTGGTGGGAGACGATGGGGCGACGCACCAGGGCGTGTTTGACATCGCCTACCTGCGCCACATCCCGAACATGTCCATCCTCGTGCCCAAGGATGAGGCGGAGCTGGCCCAGGCCGTCGTCACGGCGCTGGCGTACGAGGGTGGTCCGATCGCCCTGCGCTACCCCCGCGGCGAGGGCAGCGGGGTGGCGCTGCCCGCGGACCCGGAACCGTTGCCCTGGGGACGCGCCGAGGTGCTTGCCGAACACGGTCGCGACTGCCTGCTGCTGGCGATCGGTCCGATGTGCGCCCGGGCCGTGGAGGCGGGGCGTCTGCTGGCGGCGGCCGGGGTGCGGGCCACGGTGGTCAATGCCCGTTTTTGCAAGCCGTTGGATGCGGAGTTGATCGTCCGCCTGGCGGGGGAATGCTCGGTGGTGGTGACGGCCGAGGAGCACGCCGCCGCGGGCGGTTTCGGCAGCGCGGTGCTGGAGTTGCTGGCGGCAAGGCGGGTGGCGGCGCGCGTCGCGGTCCACGGTCTGCCGGACCAGTTCATCGACCATGGCAAAAGGGAGGCGCAGCTGGAGGAATACGGCCTGGACGCCGCATCCCTGGCCCGGTCGGCGGCGCAGTTTTTGGGCCGCACCCTGCGGGTCGCACCGGCGGCGCTGGACGGGCGCGGGGTCGGGGCGTGAGCGGCGGCCGGCGGGCGGATGGCGGTGGCACACCGGACGTGCCGGTCGGTCCACCGCCCGCGGCCAGGGCCTCCGGGCGGCAGCGGTTGGACCAGCTGTTGGTGCAGCGGGGGCTTTGTGCCAGCCGCGCCCAGGCCGCGGCCGTGGTGCTGGCCGGCCAGGTGCGGATCGGCCCGGCGGTGGCGTCCAAGCCCGGCCAGGCCGTGGCGGTGGATGCGCCCCTGGAGGTGTGCGCCCCGCGCCCGCCCTACGCCAGCCGCGGCGGCTTCAAGCTGGCGGGCGCCCTGGACGCTTTCGGCCTCGACCCGGCGGGGTATGTGTGCATCGACGTGGGGGCGTCGACGGGCGGTTTCACCGATTGCCTGCTGCAGCGGGGCGCGGCGCGGGTGTATGCGGTGGACGTCGGGCGCGGCCAGCTGGCCTGGGCGCTGCGGGGCGATCCGCGGGTGGTCGTGCTGGAGCGGGTGAACGCGCGGTACCTGGGCCCCGAGCACGTCCCTGAGCCCGCCGACGCCCTGGTGGCCGATGTCTCGTTCATTTCCCTGGCGAAGGTCCTGCCGGCGGCGCTGGCCCGACTGGCTCCGCCGGGGGCGGACCGTCCGTGGGCCGTGGTGCTGATCAAACCGCAGTTTGAGGCCGGGCCGCGCCAGGTCGGTCGCGGGGGCATCGTTCGCGACCCGAAGGTGCACCTTGAGGTTCTGTGCGCCGTGGGCACCGACCTTGGGCGGCTGGGGTGGCCGGTGGTGGATCTGCGGCCGGCCTCGCCGCGCGGCGCAGATGGCAATCGGGAGTTTGTCGCCCTGCTGCGCCCGGGGACGGCCGGCGGCGACGGTCTGGAGGCCCTGGCCGCCGCCGCGGTCGCCGAGGCGTGGCGCGGGCCGGAAAGGGGCGGACGGACGGATTGATCCTCCGAGGGGTGTTCGCGCCGCTGACGACACCGTTCGACGGCGATGGCGCCTTGGATCTCCACGGCCTGGAACGCAACCTGCAGGGTTATGGGGCGTCGCCGCTGGCGGGCTATGTGGTGGCGGGCACCACCGGTGAGGGGCCGCTGCTGACGGACGCCGAGTGTGAACGGGTGGTGGCAACCGTGGCGGGGGCGGCGGGAGGCCGCCCGGTCATCGCCCAGATCGGCCGCGAGGCGGTGCGCGGGACGATCGAGATGGCGGAGCGCGCCCAGGCCGCCGGTGCCGCCGCGGTGCTGGTGCTTCCCCCCCGCTACTACGCCCGGCTGCTGGACGAGGCCGCGGTGGTCGATTTCTATCTCTCGGTGGCGGATCGCGCCCCGCTGCCGGTCTTCGTGTACCATATCCCCCAGCACACCGGGGTCCGACTGGCGCCGGAGAGCGTGGCCCGGCTGGCCGCCCACCCCCGCATCGTCGGCATGAAGGACAGCGAAGGGCAGCGTGAGCGGCTGGCGGCGTTTGCGGCTGCGGTGCCGGCGGGATGGGGCTTGGTGTGCGGCCGCGGCGCGTTGCTGCCGGAGGCCGCCCGCCTTGGTCTCGCCGGGGTTGTGCTCGGTGAGGCCGACGCGTTGCCGTTTGAGGTTTGCGACCTCTGGCGCCTGGCCGTGGAGGGGCCCGCGGCTGCCGCGGCCGCTCTTGCGTCCAGGCTGGAACCGGTCCGCCAGGCGCTGGGGCAGATGGGGATTGCCGGGATCAAGCGGGCGATGGACCTGCTGGGCTATTGTGGGGGGGACCCGCGCCTGCCCCTGCGACCCCTGACGCGGGTTGAAGGGACACGACTGGCCGACGCCCTGCGGGAGGCGGCCTGCATCCGTTTTTGACGCGGGCGCCGCACCGCCGAAGGGGGGGAGCCTGGCCGTCTGGCCGGGCAATCAGAATGTATCCACGGGCGCAACTCCGTTCCACCCTGTCGCGCATCGACGGCCGGCCCTACCCCGCCTACCGCGACCTCGCCGGGTCCTACGCCTTCGAGCGCTTCCGCCTGGACATCGCGCACGTTCAGGCGGATCCCTTCGCCGGGCCGTCGCGCATCGTCGTGCGGCTGCCACTGGCCGCCAGCGGCCTGCGTCCGGTGGACGTGGCCGGCGAGGTGCGGCGGGTGGCCACCGAGGACTGGCTGCTGCGTCGGTTTGCCGCCGCCGTGGCCCGCGCGGCCGGGGGGCCGGGTCAGGATCCGCTGCCGGGGGCCTGCCTGCGCCTGGCGCTGCCTGGTCAGCAGGTCTTGGCCCGGTCCGCGGTCATCGTGGAACGTGGTGAGGTGGTCGTGCGGCTCGGCTGTGCGCTGCCGGCCGACCGCCGCGCCGTCCAGGCCCAGCGGGCGGCGACGGCCCTGGATGTCGCGCTGCCGACCGCGGTCGCGGCCATGCTGCCCCAGGGGCCGGCCGACGAGGCGTCCCTGACGGCGCACGGGGACCTGCGCGAGGATCAGCAGTATGTGCGGGCCGAACTTGAGCGGCGCGGCTGGATCGCCTTCGTCGCCGACGGGGCCGTCCTCGCACGCGAAAGTGGCACGAGCGATGCGCCGCTGCCGCGCCCGGCCGCGCAGCCGCTGGTGGCGCCCGAGGCGCTCGCCGCGACGCTGCGCCTGCCCCACCGTGGCGAGGTGCGCGGACTGGCCATCCCCTGCGGGGTGGTGCTGATCGTCGGTGGCGCGTACCACGGAAAGTCCACCCTGCTGCGGGCCCTGGAGCGCGGGGTGTATGACCATGTCGCGGGCGACGGGCGGGAGCTTTGCATCACGCGGGCCGGAGCCGTCGGGGTGGCCAGCGAGGACGGTCGTGCCGTGACCGGTCTGGACATTTCCACGTTCGTCCGGCCCCTCCCGGGAGGGGTCGACACGCGGCGCTTCACAACGCTGGCCGCCTCGGGCAGCACATCCCAGGCCGCCGCCCTGTGCGAGGCCGTTGAACTGGGCGCCGACTGCCTGCTGCTGGACGAGGACCGCTGCGCCGCCAACTTCATGGCCCGCGACGCACGCATGCGCGCCCTGGTGCCGGATGAGGAGGAACCGGTCGTTCCGTTTGTCCAGCGGGTGCGCTGGCTGCACCGACAGCGGGGCATCTCGACGGTGCTGGTGGTCGGGGGGGCCGGGTCGTTCCTGGACGAGGCGGATTGCGTGCTGCGGCTGCGCGACTTCCAACCGGAGGACCGCACCGCCGAGGCGCGGTCCGTCGCGGCCGCCCTCGAAGCACCGGCGCGTCCCGCCGGTCCGCCTCCCGAACTGCCGGCGCCGCGCGTGCTGGCCGCCGACGCCCTGGGGGGGCCGCCGGACGCGGGGGAGCGGCTGCGGGTGCGGGTGCGCGGGGAACACACCCTGTCCGTGGGCGATGCCGACGTCGACCTCGGGCCCGTCGGCCAGCTGGCCGAGCCGGGTCAACTGCGCGCCCTGGCCGACCTGGTCCCCCTGGCCGCCCGCTATGCGGATGGGCAGCGCACGCTGGCGGAGGTGGTGCGGGAGGTGGAAGCCGACCTGGACCGCCTGGGGCTCGCGGCGTGTTCTCCCTGGCAGGGGCAGTGTCCGGGCGATTACGCGCGACCGCGGGGGTTTGAGCTGGGCGCGGTGTTGAATCGGATTCCGGGTTTGGGCGTCGCGGGACAGGAGCGGACGGCGCGGCCGCCGCGGCCGGTGCGGGTCCGGCGGGCCGAGGTGCTCCACCTGGCCCAGCCGGATCGGCCCGGGGACGGCCCGCGGTCGGCGGCCCCGCGGGAGGGTGGCCGGCGCGTGGAGGGTGGACGGCGCGCGGGTGCGCCGGCGCGCGGCAACGCCGAAGGCGGACGGTCGGCGACCCCGCGGGAGGGCGGTCGGCGTGTGGAGGGTGGACGGCGCGTGGGTGCGCCGGCGCGCGGCAACGCCGAAGGTGGACGTGCGGCGACCCCGCGGGAGGGCGGACGGCGCGTGGGTGCGCCGGCGCGCGGCAACGCCGGGGTCGGACGTGCGGCGGCCCCGCGGGAGGGTGGCCGGCGCGTGGAGAATACGGTGCGCGGTGGCGCGGCGCGATCCGGAATGCGTCCGACGCTCGGCACCCTGGCGGGATTCGGCGGCCGAACCACCCGGCCGTCCGGTCGTCCCCCGGCCGGGACGGGGCCGGAGCGCGAGCGGAAATAGCCCGCCAGGGTGCGTCCAGGGCTGGATCGGACCATTCGGGACGCCCAGGGGCCCCGGCGCGCGTTCCTGCGGCCAAAAGCTTGCGGTTTGACGGCAATTGAGGCGGAACGTATAATCCGCGCCAGGGTTGTCCGGTGGTGTGCGTCCTGTCGGCCGTCCGCGGGCGCCGGGCGTGATCGGAGGCGGCCGGCCGGGAGGGGATTAGCGGTTTGCGCAGGCAGCGCGGCGCCATGGTCCGTCTTGTAGCGACGGTGGTTGTGGTGCTGGCCGCGGCGGTGTTCCTGCTTGGGGTCCGACCGCTGTATGACATGATCCGCAAGGGCCTGGACCTGCAGGGTGGCATTCAGATTGTCTATCAGGCCGAGAGCGCCCCGGGCCAGCCGCTGACCGCCGCGGCGCTCAAGCGCACGGTTCAGGTGATCTCGTACCGGGTCAACCGGCTGGGCGTGAGCGAACCGATCGTCCAGTCCGAGCCAAAGCTCAACCGCATTCTCATCGAGTTGGCCGGGGTCAAGGACCCGAATCAGGCGCAGAAGATCATCGGCACCCCCGCCGTGCTCCAGTTCAAGAGTGACAAGGGCAAGGTGGTCGTCACCGGGGCGGACCTCAAGAAGGCCAGCGCCCAGATCGTCAACGGCCAAAACCAGGTGCTGCTGCAGTTTGACGCCGCGGGCGCACAGGCATTCGCCGCCTTCACCAAGGCCAATCAGCTGAAGCACATGAGCATCTATCTGGATGGCAAGCAGATTCAGAATCCGATCATTGACCACGGTTGCTGCACCAACGGACAGGCTGTCATCAGCGGCGCCTTTCCGAAGTTCGCGGATGCCCAGAACGTGGCCATTCAGTTGGACTCCGGCGCCCTGCCGCTGAAGCTGCACGTTCTGTCCAAGACGGCCGTTTCGCCCACCCTGGGGGCCCAGTCGGTGCGTGCCAGCAAGGTGGCCGCGCTGGTGGCCCTCGTGCTGGTGGCCGCCTTCATGTTTCTGGTCTACCGCATCCCCGGCTTCTGGGCGGACATGGCGCTGCTGGTGTATGCGATGCTGCTCATGGCGGCGCTGCTCGGGGTTCACGCGACCCTGACCCTCCCGGGTATCACCGGCATGATTTTGTCCATCGGCATCGCCGTCGACAGCAACGTGATCATCTTTGAGCGCATCCGCGAGGAACTGCGCAACGGCCGCACCCTGCGCCGGGCGGTGGATGAGGGATTCCACCATGGTCTGCGCGCCATCTTGGACAGCAACGCGACCACGGTCATCGCCACCGTTGTGCTCTATGAGCTCGGCCAGGGGCTGATCCGCGGCTTCGCGGTGACCCTGGGCATCGGTGTGGTGATCAGCCTGTTGACGGCGGTCGTGTTCACCCGCTACCTGCTGCACTGGTTGGTGGACGCCGGCGCCGTGCCGTCCTGGTGGTTTTTTGCGGCGCGCGGGACGCCCCAACCGGCGCTGGCGATGGCGGGTGCCGCGGGCGTGTCGGCTGGCCGGGACCTGCGGCGGCCGAGCGCGGGCCCGGTGCGGCGGGGTGCGGGGCTGTTTGACATGCGCAGGGAATGGACGCCGGACATCCCGGTCCAGCCGTCCCCGCCCCCGCAGCCGCCCGAACCCCCCGCCGCGTCCGCGGAACCGGCCGGGCCGGCGGCACCCGAGGCTGCGGACGCGGTGCCGCCGGGGCCGGATGCTCAGCCCCGCGAGCGGTCGGCGCCGCGCCAGGGGCGTGCGCCCAAGCCGGGCCATCGACCGCGCGGTCGCCGGCCAAAGAGGGGAGGCCGGTGATGCAGGTGCGGTTCCGGTTCATGGAGCGGCGGCGCGTGTTTCTGCTGCTGTCGGCGATCCTGCTGTGCGTGACCGTGGTGTCGCTGGCGACCCGCGGGCTCAACTTCGGCATCGACTTCCGCGGCGGGGTGGTCGTCGCCTTCTCGACGCCCAAGGCGGAGTCCGCCACGGCGGTGCGGCAGGTGTTCGCGGCGCACGGCCAGTCCCAGGCCTCGATCCAGGCGCTGGGGAGCACCGGCCGGCAGTTCCAGGCGCGTACGACGGCCATCTCGGACCACACCCTGCAGTCGATCCTGACGGCTTTGCGCGCCCGGTTCGGCAAGGGCGTGGTGGAAAGCAGCGTCAGCGAAGTCTCGCCGACCATCAGCCGCCAGCTGCGCACGCGGGCCCTGATGGCGGTGGCGATCGCCACGGTGCTCATGACGGCGTATCTGTCCCTTCGCTTCCAGTTGGGTGAGGCCGGCACCTACTCCGGCCTGAAGTTCGCCCTGGCCGCGGTGATCGCGCTCCTCCACGACATCACGCTCACGATCGGGCTCTTTTCGATCTTCCACCTGCAGGTGAACAGCCCCTTTGTCGCCGCGGTGCTGACGGTCTATGGCTATTCGATGAACGACACGATCATCGTGTTCGATCGCATTCGCGAGCGCCTGCAGCAGCGGCGGCGAGAGCGGGAACCGCTGCTCGATCTGATCAACGTCAGCCTCAACCAGGTGCTCAGCCGGACCGTCACGACGGTGGCGACGGTCATTTTGGCGCTGCTGGCGGTGTATTTCCTCGGCGGCGCCTCCACGCGGGATCTGGCTTTGGCCCTGCTGGTCGGTGTCGGTTTCGGGACGTACTCCTCGGTGTTTATCGCCAGCCCGGTCTTCCTGTGGCTGGTGACCCGCGGGCGGCCGGAGGCGCGCCTGGCCCGGGTCTGACCGGCGGGTTCGGAAAGGGGGACGACGCGCCGTGGAGGCTGCGGCGGTGAAGCGGCAGGGCACCGGCGCCAAACGCCTCGCCATCTGGGTCTGTCTGCTCGGTCTGCCGCTGGCCTATGAGGCCAGCACCCTGCTTTCGGGTCCCGGCAGCTTCTACAGCGGGGACATCTGGTATTGGTTTTCGGGCTTTCAGGTGCGGCTTGCCCTCTGTGCGGTTGGTGCGGCCGTGGTCGCGTGGGCCCTGCACCGCTCCGGCGAGGGCCTGGCCGACATCGGCTGGCCCCGCAGGCTGAGGCTCTGGGAGGTGCTTGGCATCGGGGTGGTGCTCGCGGGCGCCGTCGCCGCGGTGCTCCACCAGCCGATGCATGTGTCGACCCAGGTCGCCTTCGTGACGGCATCGACACCCGCAACCCCGTTGGAGCGCTGGGCGCTGCTGCTGCTCGCGGTGGTGGAGGCCCTGGTGCAGGAGACGATCTGGCGGGGCGCCCTGATCACTTGGCTGGAGCCCAGCGTGGGTCGCTTCGGGGCCGCGCTGCTGTCCGCCGCCTCGTTCACGTTCTACCACCCCGGCTTCACCTTCAACGGCATGCAACTGCTCGTGGCGGGGCTGATCGCCGTCGTCTACGCGGCGCTGTTTTTGTGGCGGCGCAGCCTTGGGCCCTGCGCCCTGCTGCACTTTCTGCTGACGGCGGGTCAGTTGCTGGCCCCGGTTTGAGCCGCCGCGGCCGCTTGTGGGCTGGTGCCCGCGCCACTATACTGGCGGCGGTGCCAGTTTAAGGGTATGTGTTAATATCTGGTGCCAAGGTCTCCCGCGAGGGGGCGGGGGTATGGCGGGGATGACGCCCGCTGCGCGGCGGCAGCGCCGGCGACGGGCGTTGCGCGAGGCACTCGCCGCAGACCCGTTGCTGACGGATGCCGCGCTTGCCCTGCGGTTCCAGGTCAGCGTGCCGACGGTGCGGTTGGACCGGGTTGCCCTGGGGATCCCCGAGGTGCGGCGACGGGTGCGGTCCATGGCCGAGCGGGGCCTGGCGCGGCCCGGCGGCGGGGTGGTGCGCGGCGCCATCGTGGACCTGGAACCCGGATCCCGAGCCGTGGCCGTGCTGGAGCCCCGCGGTTATCAGGATCCGGATTGGTTTGCGGACGCCCAGGGGCTGGCCCTGGCCGCCAGCGGCGTGTCCGCCGCCGCGGTCGACCTGGTGCAGGTGCGCTTTCGCCGCGCCGAGCTGGCGGGTCCGCCGGTGGCCAAGGCCGAGGTGCTGCGGCGGCGCCGGGATCCCGCCGGGGGCCGTGAGCGGCGCGTGGTGCTCGTCCAGATCCGGGTGGGGGATCAGGTCGTCGTGCGCGCCAAGTTTGTGGTCGCGGGCGGCGCGGCGGCGCGCGAGGCCTGAGGTCCCGGGTGCCGCAGGGCGGAGGAGGGGCGCGGGTGCGCATCGCGGTGGACGCCATGGGTGGGGACCGGCAGCCGGAGGCCCCGGTGCAGGGCGCACTGTCCGCGTTGGCGCGGCGGCGGGATCTCGAGGTGCTGCTGGTCGGCCAGGAGTCCGCGATTCGCGCCCACCTGCCGGACCGCCGCCCGGCGGACGATCGCTGGCGCATCGTCGACGCGCCGGAGGTCATCGGTCCGGGCGACCGTCCGGTGGAGAGCTTTCGTCACAAGCGGCGGTCGTCGATTGCGGTCGGTCTGGAACTGTGCCGGGACGGAGCGGCGGATGCCTTCGTCTCCGCGGGGAACACCGGCGCCCTGACGGCCGGCAGTCTGCTGACGCTCGGCCCGCTGGCGGGGGTCGCGCGGCCGGCCATGCCCGTCGTGCTGCCCACCGTGGACGGACGCGGCTTTGTGCTGCTGGACGTGGGGGCGCACATGGATGCGGGGGCGCGCAACCTCTTTGACTATGCGGTGATGGGCAGCCTCTACGCCGAGCAGGTGCGCGGGACGCGGCGGCCGCGGGTCGCCCTGCTGAACGTGGGTACCGAGGAGCGCAAGGGCACGGCCATCAGCCGTGAGGCGTTCGCGATGCTCCAGGCCAGCGACCTGAACTTTGTCGGCAACATCGAGGGACGCAACCTGTTTGCCGATCATGCCGACGTGGTCGTGACGGATGGCTTTGTGGGCAACGTGGTGATCAAGGCGCTGGAGGGTTTCGGTCACGGAATTTCGCAGGTGATGGGGCGGGAGTTGCGCCATTCGGGGTTTCTCACCCTGGTTGGCGCGGCCCTGGCGGCGCGAACCCTGCGCGGCCTGCGCAAGCGCATGGATTACGCGGAGTATGGGGGCGTGCCGTTCCTCGGCGTGGGCGGTGTCTGTGTCAAGTGCCACGGAAGCTCGGATGTCCGCGCCCTGTGCAACGGCGTATTGGCGGCGGGCCGCATCGTCGATGCGGGTATTCTGCCGTCGATCGCGGATGCCCTGACCGGGGAGGCGACCGCCGGTGTCTGAGGCCGCAGTGGGACCCGGGGGATTTGGCGCCGGCGCGGCGGGTCCCGCCGCCGCGGCCGGGATCCTGGGCACGGGGCACTACCTGCCGGAGCGGGTGGTGACCAACGCCGAGTTGGAGCAGAGCCTGGACACGACGGATGCGTGGATCCGCACCCGCACGGGCATTCGGGAGCGGCGCGTCGCCGCGCCCGGGCAGGCCACCAGCGACCTCGCGCTGCCGGCCGCCCGCACCGCGCTGGAGCGGGCGGGGATTGCCGCCGCCGAGCTCGACCTGATCCTGGTGGCGACGGTGACGCCGGACCACGCCTTTCCGTCCACGGCCTGCCTGCTGCAGGATCGCCTCGGGGCGACGCGGGCGGCGGCGGCGGATGTGGGGGCGGCCTGCACGGGCTTCCTGTATGGGGTGGCGATGGCCGAGGGGTTGATTCGCGTCGGCGCGGTGCGCTATGCGCTGGTGGTGGGGGCCGAGGTGCTGAGCAAGATCCTCAACTGGAACGATCGCAGCACGGCGATCCTGCTCGGCGACGGCGCGGGGGCGGTCGTGCTCGGGCCGGTGGAGGAGGGTTTCGGAGTCCGCTCGACCTACCTGGGCGCGGACGGGTCCAAGGGACCCTTGGTCTGCCTGCCGGCCGGAGGGAGCCGGCAGCCGACCAGTTCCGAGACGCTGGCCGCCGGCCTGCACGCCTTTCAGCAAAACGGTCGCGAGGTCTATAAGTTCGCCACCCAGATCATGGGCGACGCCGCGGATGTCGCGTTGTCGCGGGCCGGCCTGACGCCGGCGGACGTCACGCTGCTGGTGCCCCACCAGGCGAACTACCGCATCATCGAGGCCGCGGCGCGCCGCTTCGACTTTCCGCTGGACCGGGTTTGGGTGAACATCGACCGCTACGGGAACACGTCTGCGGCGTCCATTCCCATCGGGCTGTCGGAGGCCGTGCAGGCGGGGCGGTTGCAGCGGGGCGCGGTGGTGCTGGCCGTGGCCTTCGGCTCCGGCCTGACCTGGGGTGCCATGACGCTGCGCTGGGTCTGAGCGGGCAGGGGGGGACGTCGGTGCGGCTGGGGTTCCTGTTTGCGGGGCAGGGCGCGCAGTTTGTCGGTATGGGGCGGGAACTGTGCGCCGCCTTTCCGGAGGCGCGGGCGGTGCTGGACGAGGCGGCGGAGGCGTGCGCGCTGGACCTTGCGGCGCTGGCCTTCGACGGGCCGGCCGAACGCCTCGGGGAGACCGAACGGACCCAGCCGGCCATCCTGGCGGTGTCCCTCGCCGTGCATGCCGTCTTGGTTTCCCGCGGGGTGGTGCCGCATGCGGCCGCCGGCCTGTCCCTCGGGGAGTATGGGGCGTTGGTGGCGGCCGGGGCGGCGCAGGCGCGGGATTTCGTGCCCCTGGTGCGCCGCCGCGGCCGCTACATGCAGGAGGCGGTGGCCCTGGGGGTGGGCGGCATGGCCGCCGTCAGCGGTCTTGGCGACGAGGCGGTGGCGGCACTGTGCGCGGCGGCCGTCGAGGCGCTGGTGTCGTCCGGTGCGAGTGCGCCGCCGGGGGGCTGGGTGCTCGCCGCCGCCAACTTCAACTGCCCCGGGCAGACGGTGATCTCCGGCCACGGCGAGGCGGTGCGCGAGGCCGTCCGCCTGGGGCCGGGGTTTGGCGCGCGGCGCGTCGTGCCGCTTGCGGTCTCGGCCCCGTTCCATTCGCCCCTGATGCGGCCGGCCGCGCTGCGTTTGGCGGCCGACCTCGCCGCCGTCCCCCTGCGGTCGGCGTCCCTGCCGGTCGTGGCGAACGTGGACGCCGAGCCGCGCCAGCACCCCGACGCGATCCGCGCGGCTCTGGTGGCGCAGGTCGAGGGCGCCGTGCGTTTTGAGGCCTGTGTGCGCCGGCTCGCGGTCCTGGGCTGCGAGGCCTTTGTCGAAGTGGGGCCCGGGCGGGTGTTGGCCGGGTTTGTCGCCCGCATCCTGCCGGGCGTGCGCACCCTTTCCGTCTGCGATCCCGCCGGCGTGGCGCGCTGCGTGCAGGAGTTTGGTTCCGCGTAGGGTACCCGGCGGCACGGCCCGTGTGGGAGGCGATGGTATGCTGGACGGCGCTGTGGCCGTGGTGACCGGGGGGTCGCGCGGCATCGGCCGCAGTGTGGCGGAGGCGCTGGCCCAGGCCGGCGCCCGGGTGGTGGTCGGATACCATAGCCGCGCCGACGCCGCTCAGGAGGTGGTGGAGGGGATTGCGGCCGCCGGGGGCACCGCGGTCGCCCATGGCGCGGACCTGCGCGAGCGGCCGCAGGCGGATGCGCTGATCGCGGCGGCGCAGCAGCGGTTCGGACGGGTGGACATCCTGGTGAACAATGCGGGTCGGACGCTGGACGGCTGGCTGCTGCGCATGCGGGACGAGGATTGGTCCGAGGTGCTGCGCGCCGACCTGGACGGGGCCTTCTTCTGCCTGAGGGCGGCGGCGCGGGTGATGCTGCGCCAGCGGTCGGGGCGCATCATCAACATCGCGTCGGTGGCCGGGCTGGTCGGCAACCGCGGCCAGGCCAACTACAGCGCGGCCAAGGCCGGCCTGATCGGTTTGACCCGGACGGCTGCGGCGGAGTTGGCGAGTCGGCAGGTCACGGTCAACGCGGTGGCACCGGGTTGGATCGAGACCGACATGACCGCCGCCGTTCCCGCGCCGGTGCGCGCGTCCGTGCTGGAACGCGTCCCCCTCGGCCGGCTGGGCCGACCGGAGGATGTGGCCCAGGCGGTGCTCTTTCTGGCATCGCCCGGCGCCGCCTACATCACGGGCACGGTGCTGGTTGTGGACGGAGGGCTGACCATGGGGGGATAGTCCCACCGGCGCACGTGGACCCTCCGCGACGGTGGTGTGGTCGGCCCGGGCTCCGGGGGCGGCAGGGTGGAGAGTATGGAGGAGGCGACGCGGTTGGCCCAGGACGTGTTGGAGAAGGTAAAGAAGATCATCGTGGAGCAGCTGAGCTCCGAAGAGTCGGAGGTCACACCGGCAGCCTCGTTTATTGAGGACCTCGGCGCCGATTCCCTCGACATCGTCGAACTGATCATGGCCCTCGAAGAAGAGTTCGGGGTGGAGATTCCCGACGAGGACGCGGAAAAGATGGCGACGGTGGGGGACGCGGTGAAGTATATCCAGGAGCACGTGCAGTAAGGCGTCTTTGGGGTCGGGGCGCGGCCTTGGCCGCGGCCCCCGCCCCGACGCGCGCAAGGGGTTGTGGTGATTGGCGCGCAGGGTCGTGGTCACCGGGATGGGGGCCGTCACACCACTGGGGATGGGGCTGGACGCGCTCTGGGACGGCGTGGTGCACGGGCGCGGCGGTGTCGGCCCCGTGACGCGGTTTGACGCCACCGACTTTCCCTGCCGAATCGCCGCCGAGGTGCGGGACTTCCAACCGGACGCCTGGCTGCCGCGCAAAGAGGCGCGGCGGATGGATCGCTTTGCGCAGTTTGCCAGCGTCTGTGCGCGCATGGCGGGCGAGGACGCCGGGATCGACTGGGGCCGGGTGGATCTGGACCGGGTCGGCGTTATCATGGGCACGGGCATCGGCGGCATCGCGACCCTGGTGGAACAGGCGACGATCCTGCGGGAGCGCGGGCCGGGCCGGGTCAGCCCCTTCATGGTGCCGATGATGATCGCCAACATGGGGTCCGCGCAGGTGTCGATCCTCATCGGGGCGCGCGGCCCGAATGTGACCACGGTGACCGCCTGCGCTTCGTCGGCCAATGCGGTGGGCGATGCCTTTCGGGCCATCCGGCGCGGCGACATCGACATCGCGGTGACCGGCGGCGCCGAGGCCCCGGTGGTGCCCCTGGCGATGGCGGGGTTTTGCGCCATGAAGGCGCTTTCCACCCGCAACGACGAACCGGCCCTGGCCTGCCGGCCCTTCGACGCCGACCGCGACGGCTTCATCCTCGGCGAGGGCGGCGGTGCGCTCGTGCTGGAGTCGCTCGAAGCGGCGGAGCGGCGCGGGGCCCGTATTCGCGCCGAGGTGGTGGGTTATGGTATGACCTCGGACGCGTATGACGTGGTCCGTCCCGCGCCGGGTGGAGCGGGACAGGTGCGCGCCATGCGGCTGGCCATGGAGGAGGCCGGTTTGCGTCCGCAGGACGTGGACTACATCAACGCCCACGCCACGTCGACGCCGGTCGGTGACCGCGAGGAAGCCGTCGCCATTCGCACCCTCTTTGGCGAGGTGGCGCAGCGGCTGCCGGTCAGCTCGACCAAATCGATGACCGGGCACCTGTTGGGTGCGGCCGGCGCCTCGGAGTTGATTCTCTGCGTGCGCGCCCTCGAAGAGGGCATGCTGCCGCCGACCATCAATTACGAGACCCCCGACCCGGAGTGCGGCCTTGATTGCGTGCCGAATACGGCGCGGCCGGCTGCGCTGCGGGTGGCGCTGTCCAACTCCTTCGGCTTTGGCGGACACAATGTCTGCCTGGCGGTGCGGCGGTTCGAAGCCTGAGCGGTGTGCGGCGGTTCCGACGCACGCAGACACGCGCTCGGGCGCCATGGGCGCGTGCGAACCCGCCCGCAGCCCCGGTGTGGCGGGGACCGGGGTGGAAGGGGGCGAGGGCCCGGCGCGCCTTGGGCGTCTGCCGGCGTGGTGAAACGAGGAGATTGAAGATGGCAGCAGACGACGGGCAACCGTTGGATGCAGAACCGCATGCCGACGCGGCCGCCCCCGTGGAGGGGCCGCCCCCGTCGGTCCCCACGCGCGGCAGGGGCCGCGGCCGGCGGGCTGCGGCAGATCCCGGGCCCGCTGCGGCGGGGCTTGACCGTGGATCGGCGGCAGGTGCCGCGCCCCGGCGGGGGGGGCGGACCGCCCGGGTTCCCGATGCGCCGCCCGCCGACGCGGGCCTCGGCCGGACCGTTG
>DAHWHT010000168.1 GCA_027335515.1 Clostridia bacterium | reverse complement strand
CGGCGCCCACGGGGGGCGAGCGGCTGCTGGAAGTGCCGGGGTGTCTGGACCTTCCCGGCTGGGGGCGGCTTGTTGCGGGCATCGGGCCGGTCCCATCCGAGGGTGCCCGAGGCACCCATCTGGCCATGGGGGATGCGGATGGCGTCCGCCTGCCGCTGCGGGTGCGCTCTCCACACGCTGGTGAACGCTGGCGGGTTTGCGGCGCGGAAAGGCGGGGGCGGGCGGTGCGCGAACTGCTGCGCGAGGCCGGGGCAGGGCCCGCCGTGCGCAGCGGTCCCTGCCTGGTGACGGACGCGCAGGGCCGCAACCTGTGGGTGGTCGGCGGGCGCAGGGCCCTGGGATTCACGGTGACCGAGGGTACCAGGTGCGTGTTGTGGCTTGCGTTCCAACGAGGGACATGGCCCGAAGCGGCCGGAGGGCACGGCGACTCGGTTTCGTTGTCTTGACCGGGGGCCTGTGCTACACTCGCTGGAACCGCCGGCCTGTGCCAAGGGGGACTGGTGGTGCGTTTTGTCGTGTTCCGCAACGTTGCCTTCTGGATGATCATGCTGCTCATCGTCATCGCCCTTGCCGCGGTGCTGGATCACCCTGGGCAGGGATACACCCAGATCCCCTATTCGACGTTTGTCACCGATTTGCAGTCGCACAAGGTCAAAACCGTCTATGTGGCGCAGGACGGCCAGCACGTTACCGGTTCTTTGAACGGTGGCGTTCGTTATGCGACCGTCGTGCCGCGTGGGGACGCGGCGGCCATCCAACTGGCGCTGTCCAACGGGGCCTACGTCAAGGTGGCGCCCGGCAACCAAAACGCTTGGTACAGCGCGCTGCTGACGACGGTGCTGCCCCTGGTGCTGCTGGTGGCCGCCTTCATCTTTATCATGCAGCAGACGCAGGGTGGCGGGAACCGTGTGATGCAGTTCGGCCGCAGTCGTGCGCGGATGCATGCCGACGACCCCAAGAAGCGTGTGTCTTTCGACGATGTCGCCGGTATCGACGAGGTCAAAGAGGAACTCGCCGAAATCGTCGACTTTCTCAAACATCCAAAGCGTTATGTGGCCCTGGGCGCCCGGATTCCCAAGGGCGTGCTGCTCTACGGGGAACCCGGGACGGGCAAGACACTTATCGCCCGGGCTGTGGCCAGTGAGGCGGGGGTGCCGTTTTTCAGCATCAGCGGCTCGGACTTCGTCGAGATGTTCGTGGGCGTCGGTGCCTCGCGGGTGCGGGATCTGTTCGAGCAAGCGAAGAAGAATTCGCCCTGCATCGTCTTCATCGATGAGATCGATGCGGTCGGGCGTCAGCGCGGGGCCGGGTATGGCGGCGGCCACGACGAACGCGAGCAGACCCTGAACCAATTGCTCGTCGAGATGGACGGATTTCAGGCGAACGAAGGCATCATCATCATGGCGGCCACCAATCGGCCGGACGTCCTCGATCCCGCGTTGCTGCGGCCGGGCCGCTTTGACCGGCAGGTCAGCATCGACCGCCCAGACCTCAAGGGCCGCGAGGCCATCTTGGGTGTGCACGTGCGCGGCAAGCCCCTGGAGGACTCCGTCGACCTGAACGTCTTGGCGCGCCGGACCCCCGGGTTCACCGGCGCCGACCTGGAGAACATGATCAACGAAGGCGCCCTGCTGGCGGCGCGCCGGCGCAAAAAGCGCATCACACTGGACGACCTGGATGAGGCGATCGACCGCATCATCGCCGGGGGACCGCAAAAGAAGACTCGGATGATCAGCGCCAAGGAGCGGCCGGTCGTGGCCTACCACGAGGCCGGCCATGCCCTGCTGGGCAAGTTGCTGCCCCACACGGATCCGCCGCACAAGGTGACGATTATTCCCCAGGGGCCCGCCCTCGGGGTCACCATCTCTCTGCCGACGGAGGATCGCTACCTCGTGTCGCGCGACGAGATTCTGGACCGGGTCGTCCAGGCGCTGGGCGGTCGGGCCGCCGAAGAGGTGGTGTTCGGCGAGATCACCTCCGGTGCCAGCAACGACCTGGAACAGGTGACCAAGATGGTGCGCCGTATGATCACCGAGTTCGGCATGAGTCCGGAACTCGGGCCAATGACCTTTGGGAACCGGCTCGACAACCCGTTTTTGGGGCGGGACCTGTCGCGGGACCGTTCCTTCTCGGAGGAGGTCGCGTCCCACATCGACCGCGAGATCAGCCGCGTTGTCCAGGCGAGTTACGAGCGGGCCCTCACCTTGCTGCGTGAGAACCGCGACAAGCTGGACGACATCGCCCGCCGTCTGCTGGAGAAGGAGACGGTGACGGGCGAAGAGTTGGGGGAGATCGTCAGCGGCAAGCCGGCCGCGGTGTGAAGACCCTGGGGGGGCGATGACCGCGACCGGTTTGGAGCAACGTCGCGTTCGTTTGGCGCAGCGGCTGGCGCGCCGCAACCTGGATGCCTGGCTACTGGTCCCTGGTGCCGGTTTGCGATGGGCCACCGGGTTGGACACGGATGCGAGCGAGCGTTTCAGCGCGTTGGCCCTGACCGCGGCAGACCGCCCGGTTGGGGTCGTGCCGTCGTTTGAGGCGGATCGATGGGCTGAGGCGCTTCCGAGCGCGCGCCTGTTCACCTATCGGGACGAGACGGGAGCCGGAGCCGCCGCCGCGCGGGCGTTTGGCGGATTCGGCGGAAGGGCCGTCGCCCTGGGCGCGGAATTCGCTGCCATGCGGCTGACCGAGCGCGCGGTGGTGGAGTCCGTGGTGCCGCGCGCCCGCTGGCATCCCATCGACGCCGACCTGAGCGCTTTGCGCCAGGTCAAGGACGCGTCCGAGCAGGCGTGCCTGCGCGAGGCCGCCGCGATCGCGTCTGCCGCCATGCGGGCCGGGGTGGAGGCGGCGGTGGTCGGAGCGAGTGAGCGCGCCGTCGCGGCCGCGTGCGCGGCGGTTCTGGTGGCGCACGGGACGTGGTCGCCCTTCGGGGTGCACGTGGCGTCCGGGGCTCGCGGCGCCGCCGCGCACGCGGTCACGACGCAGCGGGTGCTCGCCCCCGGAGACCTGTGCTGGATGGATCTCGGGGCCGAGGTGCAGGGCTACTGCGCCGACATCACGCGTACCGTTGCGGTCGGGCCCCCGGGGGATGCCGCGGCGGTCGCCCTCGCCGCCGTCCGTGCGGCGCAAGCGGCCGCGTTGGCGGCCATCGCGCCGCGCGTTCGCGCCGCCGACGTGGATCGGGCCGCGCGGGGGGCCATCGCGGCCGCCGGCCTCGGGGCGTATTTCACGCACCGTACGGGCCATGGGTTGGGCCTCTCCGTGCACGAGGCCCCTTATATCGTCGATGGAAACGAGGAGCCACTGCAGCCCGGCATGGTCTTCACGGTCGAGCCGGGGGTTTACATTCCTGGCCTGGGCGGGGTGCGCATGGAAGATGATGTCTTGGTTACTGCGGGCGGCGCGCAGGTGCTGACGGCGGACGCGGACGCGGCGGGACGATAGCAAGGTTGGATGGGAGGGGGTCGGGGCGTGGTCGACTCAGGCGCACCCCAAGAGGGGTGGCAGGTTCGTCGGCTCGGTCCGCGACTGCGGCTGTTTCAGGCGGAGGGAGAGCGCTTCAAGACCTGCACGCTGCGGGTGTATCTGCACGCGCCCCTGGAGGTCGACACGGTGACGGCGACCGCCCTCGTGCCCCAGCTCCTGGGCCGCGGCTGCGAGGGCTATCCCGACCTGACCGCCATCCAGCGTCGGCGTGAGCAACTGTATGGGGCCTCGGTTGGGGCCGGTGTGGGCAAGGCGGGCGAGGTCCAAAGCGTGTTTCTGGGTATGGACGCCGTGGCGGATCGCTACCTGCCCCCGGGATCCGGCGTGCTGTCGGGGGCCGTGGACCTCCTGGCGCGGTTGTTGCTGCGCCCCGCCCTGGATGCCGATGGCCATTTCCCGGCGGAGACGGTTGCTCAGGAGAAGGAGAACCTGGCGCGCCACATCCGTGGGTTGCTGAATGACAAAGATCACTACGCGAGCCTCCGCTGCGTGGAGGCGATGTGCGCGGGCGAGCCCTACGCCCTGAACGGGTCGGGCCGGCTCGAGGACCTCGACCGCCTGAACGCCGCGGCACTGACCCAGCGGTGGCGGTCCCTGGTGGACCAGGCGCCGATCGATGTGTTTGTCGTCGGCGGCGGTGGGTTGTTGGTCGACTTGGTGACCCAGGCCCTGGAGCCGCTCGCGTCCGGGTCAGGCACCTGGCCGGCAACGCACCGCGGGCCCACGCCGGCTTCGCCGCGCAGGGTGACGGAGCGGGAATCCATGCAGCAGGCCAAGCTGTGCATGGGCTACCGCACGGAGATCACCCGGGGGCATCCCCTGTATGCGGGAATGCTGCTTGCGACGGGGATCCTGGGCGGATTTCCCCACAGCAAGCTGTTTCGCAACGTGCGGGAAAAGGCGAGCCTTGCCTATTACGCCCACGCGCACTGGGACAGCCTCAAGGGTCTTGTGCTCGTGGCCAGCGGCATCGAGGCGGAAAAGTATGGGCAGGCGGAAGGCATCATCACCGCCCAGTTGGAGGACCTGGCCGCCGGCCGGTTCGATGCCGATGAGCTGGAGTTTACCCGCCTGGGATTGACCAACGGGATGCGGGCCGCGCTGGACTCCCCGTACGCCATGATCGACACCGCGGAGCATCAGGCCTTGGCCGGACCGCTGCGGCCGCTGCCCGAGCGACTGGCGGAGATCGCTGCGGCGGGTAGGGAGGAGGTCGTGGCGGCCGCGCGGACGATTACCTTGGACACCATCTACCTGCTGCACGGTCTTGCGGATGACCCGCCCACGGCCACGGAAGCAGGAGGGGAGGTTGGAGCAGCTACCCGAAACGCCGCGCAAACCGCGCCGAGAAGGTAAGTATGAGCAGGTTTGACAGGTGGCCAGAGGTTCTTCGACCGGCAGAGGCCGCACGGGCACTGAGGATGCACGTGGGGACTTTGCGTCGGTGGG
>DAHWHT010000158.1 GCA_027335515.1 Clostridia bacterium | reverse complement strand
AACGGAGGGTTCGGGTTTCCCGGCGGCGATCCAGGCCTGGGCAAGGGTCAGCGCCGCCCACGTTAGCTCACCCCGATGTTCTGTCGCCCAACGGCGTAGATTCGCGTGCCGGAAGCCAGTGCGCAGCCAGGGCTGGTCTCGCTTGGGGTCCAGCCGGATAAGGACGGTGCGACGACCGATCTCGTTGCTGAGTGCCACGTTGTTCCCGGTGGCGCACCAGCAACACGAGACGGGTATCGAGACGGTCCGGCTATGTCCCAGGAGCCGATCAGTCCAGACCGCTGCCGTGATCGCCGCCGACACGGAGGCGGAATCCAGGCGTCGGCGCAGGTTGTCAATTAAGACGAACACCGGGGCCTGAAGCAGAATTGTGGTGATCCTCTTGCGCCATTCTTCTTCGTAGTCGCTCTGCGTCATGACGTCCGCCGTTCGGCCGGTTGAGGCGATGGCCAGGACGTCAATCATGAGGCTTGCTCCGGTGCCCGGTGTTGGCTTGTCGATTACGTGCAGCGGGGTCGGCCCACTGATCATGGGCCGCACAAACGGGAGTAAGAGAGCGGCCAATGCGTGCGCACGCCCCGCTTCGTCGGTGAAGGGGAAATCCCCCAGAAGGTCGCCGAGTAGGAGGTCCTTAGCCCGGTCTACCTCGTTGCGGGATGGACTGGCCGCGACAGCGGGGACCACAAAACCCGGTCGGAGGTGGAGCCAGGCGCGTGCAGCTGGGTGATAGCCGGGCGTGGAGATCAGCGTGCCGTCCGGCGCGTAGATCGGCGACTCGACGATCGAGTTCAATACAGGCAGGGGCCACTCGGGGAGAGCAGACAGGTCCCGAACCACATCGATCGGCGGCGGGACCATGGTGAGCCCCTTCTCCCCAGCCCGGGCCCAATCCGCGACCCGCGCCAGTCTGTGGCGCAGTCCGGGGTCGTTAAGGGTGTCGATGAGCGGAGCCCCGGTGTCGCCGGACCGGAGGCGCACAAGGGTAGTGCCACGCCTGAAGATATGCGGCGGATGGTTGGCGGCGACGAGGGCAGCGAGGCCATCGGCGGTGACGTCGCGCAAGGGGCGATCGTTGACGATGACGAGGGGAAGGCCACTGGAGGCCTGGGCTCGATCGCGCCCGCCATCGGTCTCCACACCGGCGGTATTGTCTGGCGACCGCTGCGCGTCCCCTGCTTCGTCCTCTAACGCCATGGCCTACCGCACGCTCCTAGCACTGAAGTGGGGCCAGACCCGGCGATACCGTCGTCGCCCGACCGGGCTGGCAACACGATGTTGGCAAAGGTGCGGTGGCCCAAACCGGGATCGGTCAATGGTCCAGTTTGGGAATGGTCAAGACGAGGCCTGTTCCACGGCGTACCCGCTCGATTCTGCCCTGATGTTCCGTACCGGCCAGGAAGAGAGGAAGGGTGCAACTGGCGGGAGCGAGAGGTACTGCCGAGCAAGGGGTAGATCCTCACCCCCCGTCAGTCACGCCCCGCCGCCGCAACTTGATGTCGATGAGGGCGTCGATTTCTTCGATGTCGTCACTTGTGAGACCGTGGACGCGGAGAAAAGTGCGAACGTCTTCTCTGGACACTTCATCTCGTTTGTCCTTCACCGCCGCCCCCGTAAAGTAGTCCGGACGCACGCCGAACTCCCGGCAGAGGATCTCAACGTATCCGTCATGCAGGTCCCGGTAGCCCGCCTCAATGCGATAGACATACTGAGGGGATACGCCCAGGAATCGCGCCATCTCGACTTGCGTTAGGTCACGCTCGTGACGCAAGCGGCGAAGCGCTGCCCGTCTGACATCCGACTCCGCCTTCGCCATCCTGGCCACAAGCCCCGCCCCTTTGCCGGCCACGCGACGCTGACACCCTTATCGCACGAAAATGGCATAACGGCAATACCGGGTTTGGGCTGCAACACAAGTGCCAGCATGTCTGCGACGCGGACGAGTGTGCGAGCACCGCCAGTCCGCCGGGTAAAGCGAGGGGAACACGATGGGGCGGGCCAAGTATGACAACATGGAGCGGTGCACTTGGGACGAGGCGGTCAGGCGGTTCCTGGCGGCGCGACGGCGGGAAAACTTGCGGTCACGAACCCTGGAGCTGGACCGCGAGAACCTCAACTATCTGGGCTCTCGGCTGGCGGTGGCCGGGTACCCTCCTGCGCCACAGGAGGTCACCACCGAGGATCTGGAGCGCCTGATCGACGCCCTGCTCACGGCCAAGAGGACGGGGCGCACGATTAACATGAAGCTGAACACCTGGCGGCTGTTCTTCCGCTACCTCCTCGACGCCGGGCTCATCGACCACGACCCAAGCACCCGGCTGCCGCGGCTGCGGGAGGACGTGCCGGCTGTCCCGCACCTGAGCCGCGAGCAGTATCAGCGGCTTCTGGCGATGGCGGCGGGGGAGCGGGGGCTTGTCGCCGCCCGGAACTTGGCCATCCTCAGTGTGATCCTGGATACCGGGATCCGGCTCTCCGGGTTGCTGCGGCTGCCCGACGACGCGCTCGACGCCGAGGAACAGGTCCTCCGGGTCCCCGCGGGGGCACTGAAGCCCCGCCAGGGGGCGGTGCTGCCCCTGCGGCCGGAGACCGTCCGGGCAATCCTGGCCTACCAGCGCGCCAAGCGCCAGGCGGGGCAGGGGCAAGCGGAGGTGCTGTTCCTTGGGGACGACGGCCTGCCGCTGAGTCGCTACGCCGTGTGGCGGGCCCTGGCGCGGCTCGGCCGCGCCGCCGGGATCAGGACTACTGTGCGCCCGCACGTGCTCCGCCACACCTTCGCCGTACAGTACATCTGTAACGGCGGGGACCCGTTCTCGCTCCAAGAACTCCTCGGCCATAGCACCCTCGAGATGGTGTCCCGTTACGTCCAGCTCGCGCGTGCAGAAGTCGCCCGGCTCCACGACCGCGCCTCACCCATGGCGCACGCCGACATCGGCGCCCGCGATCGGATCGTCAATCCAGACCGAGCCGCCGCAGCGGTGAGAACCGCGCGTGCAGGCGCTGGAGGTCGGAGCCCCAGAGCCTGGCGTACAACTTCACCATCCCGAGGTCGGAATGACCCAGGATCTGCTGAAGGCTGAGCGGGTCGCCGCCGTTGGCCAGGTACATCCGGGCGAAGGAGTGCCGCAGCCGGTGTGGGCTGACCCGGACGCCGGCTGCGCGACCATGGGCGGCGAGGTTGCGCTGCACGCTGTTGCGGGCCAATGGACGTTCGTCGCGGTTGACGAACAGCACGTCGGTGGCCAGCGTGCCCCGCTCCTTTAGGTAGGTGCGCAGCTCCTCGGCCGTGCCCGCGGAGACGTAGACGTAGCGCGCGGCGTGCGTCTTGCTCTCCTCGCTGACCCTGACCGTACGGTGGGCGAGATCCACGTCCTCCAGCCGCAGCCTGACCACCTCGCCGAGCCGCATGCCGGTGTCGAGCAGGAGCAGCATGAGCACGCGGTCCCGCAGCCCGGCGAAGGTGCTCACGTCGGGCTGGCGCAGCAACTTGGCCAACTCGTCGTCGTGGAGGGCCTTCGGCGGCTTCTCCGCCTCCCGCTGGCGGGGCACTGCGGCCACGGGGTTCTCCTTGCAACGGCCCTCTGCCACGGCGTGCGCGAAAAGCTGGCTCAGGCTCTGCAACTTCAGGTTGATCGTCCTGGGCTGCTTGCCGAGTTCGCGCAGCCGGACGACGGCCGCGACGATATGCGTGCGCACCACCTCGGCCGGGTCGGCCGGCGCGCCGATCTCGTCCAGCACGCGGCGCATGGAGGCCAGGTTCTCACGGTGCAGCTGCAGGGTCCGCGCGCGGCGCCCCTTGGCGTCCCGCTCTTCGAGCAGGAACGCGGCCACCCACTCGTCCCAGATGGAGCCGACAGGCGCGGTGCGGATGCTGGTCTTCGTCCGGCGCACTGGCAACAGCCCCCTGGAAGGAGGCCGCCGCCGGTGATGCACGTCTCCCGACGTCTGTCGGCAGAAGGCCGTGAGCGCCACACGCCCCGAGGCGTTGTGCGCCACACGTCACCAGCAAAAAAGCTGCCTCCAAGGTTGATTTGGAAGCCGCTGCCTATTCCCGGATTCCGTTGTCGCAGTTGGGAT
>DAHWHT010000112.1 GCA_027335515.1 Clostridia bacterium | reverse complement strand
ACGCCGCCCCCCAGCGCGCGCCGGCGGCCCGCCGACGCAAGGGCGCCGGGGCCCCTGCACCGCAACCATCGCTGGGCCCGCGGCGTGGCCGGCACCGTAGGCGGTGGCTTCCGCCGCGCCTGCGCCTCCCCGCCCGGCCGTCGTGGCTTGCCGTCCCGGACCTTCGTGCAGCCTGGCACGCCCTCAGGCACCCGTCGGCGGAGCCGGGGGCGGGAGCGATCAGCGCCATCCGCACCGCACCGGCGCGCACCCAGGCGCTGCGGCTGGTCGCACTGTATGGGTATGCGGGGATTGCCAGCGGCAGCCTGGCCCTGCTGGCACTGGGAGGGCGGCAGACCGGCACCCTCTGGCTGCGACCGGCGGCCGTTTCGCCCGGCCTGGCCACCCTCGGACTGGTGGCGTCCCTGGGGGCCGCCGGCGGCGCCCTGGTGCTGGCCCTTCGTTCGCGACTGCTGCACCCGCTGGAACTGGTCCTGCCGCGCCCGCCCCTGCTCCAGCTTGGCCTCTTCACCGTGGGCGCCGCGCTGCTGTCGTGGGCCGGCGCGGCTCCGGCCCGTGGACTGGCGGCCGCCCTGCGGCAGGCCCACGCCTTGGTCCCCCTGATACTGGTGGACGGCCTGCTGCTACCCGCCGCCCTGGTGGGCCTCTGTTTCGGACTCTTGCAAACCCGCCTGGACGACCTCCTGCCGCCGTGGCAGGCGGCGCTCTGGCCCGCGCTGGTCTTCGCCCTCAGCGGTCCAGTGGCCCACACCCCGGTGCCCCCGGTCGGACTCGCGGTCCTCCTCGGCCTGTGGTTGGGCTGGGCCCGCCGCCGCACGGGTGCCGCGGGGGCCGCGGCGGCGGTGGTGGCGGGCAACCTCATCGCGCTCGGGCTGCTGTCGCTGGCGCGCTGAACACGGATGGCACCCACGGACTACGCCCAAACGTGCGCCGCGTCCGGATCGTAGGCAACCCAGCACGGCTGCCCCGGTTGCGGATCCACCGCGGGTTGCGGCCCGCCCGCCACCACGACCGACGCACCACCCCCCAGGGGCGCGACGGTGAACTCATAACCGCCGCCCGTCGGCGCCACCGCCCGCACCCGGCCGCGGAAGGCGGGCAGCCCCGGCGGCCCGACCGCCGGAGAAAGCAGGCGCACCCGCTCAGGCAACACGCACCAGGCCCCCCCGGGACGACAGCCGGGTGGGTCCGGCCACGGGGCCTGGCCGGCGACAAAGACGTTGGGCACCCCGACGACGCGCGCCACCGCCGGATCCGCCGGCTGGCGCCGAATCGCGTCCAGCGCGCCCACCTGGGCGAGGCGCCCGCCCACCAGCACCCAGACCTCGTCGCCCAACCGCGCCGCCTCCACCGGGTCGTGGGTCACCAGGATCCACGGAACGCCGGCCGCGGCGAGCAGCACCTCCCCCATCTCGCGGCGCAGGGGGGCGTCCAGGGCCGAAAAGGGCTCGTCCAACAGGAGCAGCCGCGGGCCCGGGGCCAGGGCCCGGGCCAGGGCCACGCGCTGGCGCTGGCCGCCGGAGAGCTCCGTCGGCAGCCGACCCGCCAAGTGCTCCAGCCCCAGGCGGTTGAGCCATTCGTCCACGGCCAGGCGGCGCTCGCGCGGCGGCAGGTGGCCAAGGCCGAAGCCAACGTTCCCCGCACAATCCAGATGCGCCAGCAGACCCCCGCCCTGGGGAACATAGCCGATCTGGCGGCGCTGTGGCGGGAGCCAGGTGGCGCGCGCCGCGTCGGCCCACACCTCGTCGCCGAGGCGGACGCGGCCGGCATCCGGCGCCACCACCCCGGCCAGCAGACGCAGGGTGAGGGACTTGCCTGCCCCGGAAGGCCCAAGGATCACCAGTCGTCCGCCGGACGCGGCGCGGTCCAGGGCCAGACGGAAGCTGCCCGCTCGAGCCCGAACCCCCTCCAACCGCAGATCCAGTGGGGCAACCACAGCGGGAGCGGCCGGGGCGCGGCGCCCGGCGGGGGCCTCCCGCGGCGGCAGCAGGCGTCGCGGGCGGGACACCCAGGCCAGGACGACCAACACCACCACAACGGTGGCGGTCGCGAGGCCGGCGGCCTGCAGGGCGCTGTGGAGGCCGCTGCCGGCGAACGCCACCCAGGTCGCCACGGGCAGGCCGTACGGATGGTAGGCGAGGATCAGGGTCGCGCCAAACTCCCCGAACGCCCGCACGAACGTCAGGACCAGGCCGGCGCGAACGCCCTGCCAGGCGCCCGGCAGCGCCGCGCGCCAAAAGGCGGACAGGGGGCCAAGTCCGGAGGTTGCCGCGATGGCCTCCACCTCCGGGTCCAGGGCGGCAAAGGCGCTGCGGGACGCCACCACGGCAAAGGGTGCCGCGACAAAGGTCTGTGCGACCACGATACCGGCCAGGGTGTCCGAGACCGGCAGGGCGCGGCCCAGTGGCGCGTAGGGCCCAAACAGCAGTAACAGCAACAGCCCCCCCACCAGCGGGGGGACCGCCAGGGGCAGTTGGGCCAGGATTCCGAGCGTGTGGGCCAGAAACCCGCGCCGACCGCGCGCCAGGAGGTAGCCCAGGGGGACCCCGCCGATCGCCACCAGGGCGGTGGCCACCAACGCGGTGCCGCACGACACCACCAGGGGGCGCAGCAACGGCGGCGAGGGCGCCGGCCCCCGGGTCGCCAGCGCGAACACCAACGCGACAAACGGCAGCGCCAAATAGAACGCCAGCAGTCCCGCCGGCAACGCCAGCGCACGCGCGACCGGACCTCGCCGCACAGGCGCCATCCCCTCCCTGGGACCGCCGGCCCCCCGTGGTCGTGTCAGCGGGGTGCGCGGCGCGACCGCCGCCACAGCCACCACGCCAGGCCGACGGCCACCACCCCTCCCAGGGCGACCCCACCGACGCTGGAGCCCAACCACGCCAGTGCCGCGGTCTCCGGCAGCACCCCAAGGGCGGTCGCCGCGAGGTAGGGCACAAACGGCACGTCCAGCGCCCCACACAGCCAACTGACGGGTGCCAGCGGCAGCCAGGGCACGAGCCGGGCGACCAATACCGTCCCAAAGGCCCGGTCCTGGATCCCGGCGGCAAGCCGCGTCCGCCACGCGGCCGGCAGGCGGGAGCGCAGACCCGGGCCCAACCGCCGCGCCACCGCCCAGGCCAAGGCGGCGCCGACGACGTTACCGGCCACGCACAGGACGCACCCGGCCACCGGGCCGAACGCCGCGCCGGCGAACACGGTCAGAGCCGTCGCGGGCAGCGGCAGCAGCAGGCCGTGCCCCACAAGGAGCCCAAAGAGCGCGGCCGGCCCCAGAGGGCCGGTCGCACCCGCAAACCGCAGCCATCCCAGGCCCGCCATCGCGCCCTACCCCAGTTCCGCCAGGGCCTCCTCCACCCGCTCCACGCGACGGCCGAGGATGAACGGAACTTCTTCCTTCGTCCAGCGGCGGGCCTCCGCCTCGCGCAGCCGGCGGATCAGGGCGGTGAAGCGCTCCGGCCGGTCACACTCGAAGGCCAGCAGCCACTCCCAATCACCCAACCCGAACGCCTGCACGTTGTTCGTCTGAACCTCGGGGAACTCGCGCCCCATGCCCCCGTGCTCACGCAGGATGCGCGCCCGCTCCTCGTAGGGCAGGAGGTACCAGTCAGGCGTGCGCACGAAGGGATACAGGCAAAGGTATGCCAGCGGCGGTTTGCCGAGTTGAAAACTGGCGTAGTGGTCCCCCACATACTCCGGCTTGTGGGCCACACCCAAAAAGGCGTAGGAAAGCTCGCAGGCACGTCCGAAGCGGGTGCGCCGCAAGGCGGCCGCCACCCGCTGCACGCTCGGCACATCCGGCGCCAGAAGCCAAAAGGCGATGTCGGCGTCCGGCCGCAGGCCCGCCGTGCTGTAGATGCCGCGCACGGTCGCCTCCGGGACCCCCGCCAGGGCGTCCCCAATCTCGGTCGCCACCGTGGCCAGCGGACCCACCTCGGTCCAACGCTCGGTGCGCCGGTACACGAGGGTGTGGCTGAACTGCGTCTCCGGGACCGCGGACGCATCGACCTGCGCCACGGGCCTCGCTCCTCCTTCCATCGCGCGAAACCGCCGGCCGCTCAGGACCCGATCAGGCCCTCAAGCTCTCCGACCAAACGGGCGAACACATCCAGTGCGGCCGCCACCGGCACCGGCGTGGCCAGATCCACCCCCGCGCGACGCAACAGATCCACCGGGTAGCCGTGCGAACCGGAGCGCAGGAAGTCCAGGTAGCGCTCCCGCGCCGGGGCCCCCTCGCCGCGCACCGCCTCGGCCAGCGCCTGCGCGGCGGAGAAACCCGTCGCGTACTTGTACACGTAAAACGCGCGGTAAAAGTGGGGGATGCGCGCCCACTCCAAGTCGATCTCCGCGTCGAGTTCCACCTCGGGTCCGTAGTAATCGGCGTTGAGGGCCCGGTATACCTCCGACAGCCCATCCGCCGTCAGGGACTCGCCGCGTTCCACCTGCTCGTGAATGCGCAGCTCGAACTCGGCAAACATCACCTGGCGGATCAGGGTCGTGCGAAAACCCTCCAGATGATGGTTGATCAGATAGGCCCGCTCCCGCGGATCCGTGGCGCGCTCCAGCAGGTCGCCCATCAGGAGTGCCTCGTTGACCGTGCTGGCCACC
This sequence comes from Clostridia bacterium, assembly GCA_027335515.1. Next base: position 15,117 of record DAHWHT010000112.1, on the reverse strand, counting down.
TCGGCCGCAAAGATGGAGTAGTTGGCGTAGGTGTACGGCTGGGCGGCCTGGGTCAGGTCGCTGTGCAGGGCGTGGCCGAACTCATGCGCCAGGGTGAAGACATGGTCGAAACTTCCCTGGTAGTTCATCAGCACAAACGGATGGACCCCATACACGCCGTATGAATACGCGCCCCCGCGCTTGCCCTGGTTTTCGAACACATCGACCCAGCCCCCCGAGGTGCCGCGGCGGTAGCGCGCCACATAGTCCTCTCCGAGGGGGGCGATGCCGGCGGCCACCAGGTCCAGCGCCTCGCGGAACGGGATCGCGCTGCGCGGCTCCTCCACCAGCGGCACGTACAGATCATACATGTGCAACCGCTCCACACCCAGCACGCGCCGGCGCAGCCGCAGGTAGCGGTGCAACTCGGGCAGGCGGCCGCGAACGGCCTCGATCAGGCTGCGATAGACCGCCACCGGGATGTTGTCGGCATCCAGGGCCATCTCCAGGCAGGATCCATACCGCCGCGCCTGGGCGTAAAACCAGTCGCGCTGCACGGCCGAGCCCAGCAGTGCGCCCAGCGTGTTGCGCTGACGGCCGTACGCCGCATACAGGGTACGAAACGCCTCCTCGCGCACCGCCCGCTCCCGGCTCTCCAGCAGGCGGATGTAGCGGCCCTTGGTCAGTTCGACCAACCGCCCCTGCTCATCGTGCACCTCGGGAAACTTCAGGTCGGCCTCGTTGAGCATCCCGAAAACCACGTCCGGCGCGCGGGCCACGTCCCCCGCCCGGGCCAGCAGTTCCTCCTCCGGCGCGCTCAGGACGTGCGGCTTGGTGCGCAACAGATCGTCCAGGCGGTGGCGATACACCGCAAGGCCGGCCGCGTCGGACGGCGGCTGGGCGATCCACCCGCGCAGCATGGCTTCCGGCAGGGCCAGCAGCTCGGGTTCGAAGTACGCCCAGGCACCCTCGATCAGGGTCGCCAGGCTGGCGATCCGTCCCTGCATCGCCTGGTAAATCGAACGCCGGGTATCCTCGTCGCTGCGCATGTGCGCGTAGGCAAACAACCGCTCCAGCACCTGGGACTGCTGTTCGCGCAGGCGCAGGGCCTCCAACAGGACGGCGGCGGATGCGCCCAGACGGCCGCGGTATGCGGATCCCGCACCCACCTGCGGCTGCAGCGCACCAAAGTCGCGTTCCCAGGCCGCGTCGTCCGGGTAGATGTCCTCCAACCGCCACAGGTCGCCCGGATCCAGGTCGGATCGGGCCGGCAAGGCCGCGGCCAGCGCGGTCCCCCCCGGCTCGGCTGCCTCCCCACGCCCCCATCGGGACGAACCGGACGCGCTCGTACGCATGCGCAGCGCTCCCCTCTCCAACGGGCCTTGTGCCGCCGCGGACGATCCGGATTGTAGCAGAGCGGCCGGGCCGGACCGCCATCAGACGCAGACATCGTCGAGCCAACGCCGCACGACCGCCAGTTGCTGCGGCAGGGCCACCTCGGCCGGCGCAATCTCCGGCTCCCAATACTTCTCCCATTCCAACGTGATCCAACCCCGATACCCATGGCGCCACAGGATCTCCAGGCAGCGGCGCAGCGGCACGTCGCCTTCGCCGGAGACCACCGCCCGCCAGCGGCCATCCGGCCCGCGGCGCGCGTCCTTCAGGTGCACGTGGCGAACCCTGGCGCCGATCCAATCCCACACCTGGTGCGGAGTCTCTCCCACGCGGGTCGGATGGAGCACGTCCCACAGGGCGTGCACCCGCGGATGGGCGACCCGGGCCAAGACGGCCGCGGCAACCCGGGCCGACGACAACCCATCGTGGGTCTCCAGGGCGATGTCGACGCCGCGGGCCGCGGCGTGCTCCGCCACCCGCTCGACCGATGCGGCGATACGGGCGCACACGGCATCCTCCGCTTCATCCTCCGGCATGGGCCCCCCGTAGGCCCGCACCACCGGCGCACCAAGTTCCGCGGCCAGGTCGACCATGCCCCGCAGGCCCGCCTCCTGCGCGGTCCGCTCCGCCGCATCGGGCGAAGAAAAGCGTGAACTGGCACCGACGGCGATCACCGGCAGCCCGGTCGCGGCGGACAGCCGCAGGATCTCCCGGCGTATCTGCGGGCCCACCGCCGGGGTCAGCAGGTCTCCCTCCAGACAGCGCAACTCCACCCCCTCATACCCCAGGCGCTGCGCCTCCGCAAAAAAGCGCGGCAGGGGCCAGTCGGGGCACCCAAGGTTCGTGACACTCAACCGGCTCCGCTCCACATACCCACCCCCGTCGCGACGCCCTCCCGCACGGACGGCCGTCCGCTTGGTCCTTCGCCACCGGATGGAAGCGCCCTCCGGGAGCCGGCCCGACCAAACCGCCGGGTGCGCCCGTCGCGCCCGCGCCCGCGGCGCCGCGGCGCTGCGGGCGCGGTGTTCAACCGCTGGCTCCAGGCAGTACGAGGGTGAAGGTGGTGCCGACCCCCGGCACACTGTCCACCTCGACGCGGCCGCCGTGGCCTTCGGCGGTGTGCTTGACGATGGCGAGCCCCAACCCGGTGCCGCCGGTCTCGCGGCTGCGACCGCGGTCCACGCGGTAGAAGCGCTCAAACAGGCGTGGCAGGTGCTCCGCCGCGATACCGATGCCGGTGTCGACCACCTGCAGCCGGGCCTCCGAGCCGACGCGGCCGACGCGCACCTGCACGCGCCCGCCGGCGGCGGTGTAGGCCAGGGCGTTGCGCACCAGGTTCTCAACGGCCCGGCGCAACTCGTCCGGCCGCCCCGGGGCCAGCACGGGCTCGGCCGCGACCTCCAGGGCCACGCCGCGCTCGGCCGCAAAGGCCGCCTGGGCCGCCACGACGTCCCGCGCCAACTCTCCAAGCGCGACGGGCTCGGCCGGCACCCAGCGCGGGGCCTCCAACTGCGCCAGGGCCAGCAGGTCGCGCACCAGGGCCGCCATCCGCTCGGATTCTTTCAGAATGTAGCCACTGAAGCGGCGGATCTCGTCCGCTTCCAGGTCGTCCGCGTCCAGCAGCGTCTCGGCGTAGCCGCGCACCGATGTCAGCGGAGTCTGCAGTTCGTGCGAGACGTTGGCCACAAAGTCGCGCCGCATCTGTTCGGTGGCACGCTGTTCGGTGATGTCCTGCACGACGACCAACGCCCCCGCCGTCGCCGCGGCGGCGGCCTCCCCCCCCGCGTCCGCCAGGGGCACGATGTGCAGCCGCCACCATCGCCCCTTGGGTCCGGGTCGCTCCAGATCCGCCTGCTGCGCCTCACCGCATGCCAGGGCCCGCGCCAGCAGGCGGTCGCACCGCGCGTCCTGGAACAGTTCCACCTGGTGTCGGCCCTGCAGGCCCGACGCCGCCTGGGGCCAAAAGCCGCGCGCAACGTCGTTGACCAGCAGCACGCGCCCCTGGCGGTCCAGCAGCACGATGCCCTCGGTGAGACCGGCCAGCACGGCGGCCAACCGTCGCCGCTCCTCGTCCGAACGACGCCACTGAGACTGCATCCACCCGCCAAACCGCTCCAACTCCACCTCGAGCGCATCGGGGGGCGCGGCGTCGCCGACGGGAGAAGCCGTGGAAAAGCCAATCTCGCCGCCCCGTGCCAAGACCGCCGCCGCAGCGCGCCCCAGACCAGACCGGGCGCGACGGCCGGCGCGTCGGCCCGCCACCCAGCCGCCCGCCGCGGACGCCACCACCAGGGCCAACGCCGGTGCCCACGGTCCCAAGCACTGCCCGGCGCACACCCCCCGCCATAAGCGCGAGGCGTGCGCGCCGGTCCCCCCCCTTGCGCGCCACCAAGTGCGTCCTTGAACCGTTGCGGCCGCCGGCCGCCGGCTGCCGGCGGACCGGCCTCAGGCCCCGGTGTTCGCCTCGCCCCGCAGTCGATACCCGAACCCGCGCACCGTCTCCAGCACGTCTTCGGCGTCCACGGCCGCCAGCTTCTCGCGGATGTGCCGGATGTGCACATCCACGGTCCGCCGGTCCCCATAGAAGTCCTGACCCCACACCACGTCCAGCAGCCGGTCGCGGCTGCAGACCTCGCCGGCCGCGTCGGCCAGGGCCGCCAGGATGCGGAACTCGGTCGCGGTCAGCGGCAGCACCTTGCCGTTCACGCTCGCCTCGACGCGCCGCCGGTGGATGGAGACGACCCCGATCCGCGTCACCTCCACCCCCTCCGGCCGAACGGGCTCGCGGCGCCGCAGCACGGCGCGCACCCTCGCCACCAGTTCGCGGGGTGAAAACGGCTTGGTCACGTAGTCGTCCGCGCCAAGCTCCAGACCGGTGATGCGGTCCGCCTCGGCATCCAGGGCCGTCAGCATGATGACCGCCGGGCGGCCGAGGGACTCTCCGCCCTCGCGCAGTTCGCGGCAGACATCCCACCCGCTGGCATCGGGCAGCATCAGATCCAGGATCACCACGTCCGGTGCACGCTGGGTCCAGGCGCCGCGCGCCTCGGCGGCCGTCGCCGCCTGCGCGGTCTCGAACCCGGCGCGGCCAAGGTGGAAGGCCACCAGTTCCCGGATACGGGCATCGTCCTCCACGATCAGGGCCACGGCTGCCATCAGTCGTTCAACTCCGGTCGCTGGCCGGTGACGGCGTAAATGACCGCCTCGGCCAAGTTGGTTGCATGATCGGCAATCCGCTCCAGGTGGGAGGCCGCAAACAGCAGGTGCGTTCCCAGGCGCACCGCCTCGGGCCGCTGCCCCATCAGCGCGATCAACTCGCGAAACACCCGGGAAAAGAGGTGGTCGACGTCATCGTCCAGGGCGACCAGGGCGCGCGCCTCGGCGGCATCGCGGCGGACATAGGCGTCCACAGCCCGCGCGACCATGTCCTGGGCGATCTCCGCCATGCGCGGGATATCCGTCAGCGGACCGGGAAGGGACTCGCCCTCCAGGCGCACGGCGATACGGGCAATGTCCGCCCCGTGGTCCGCGATCCGCTCCAGATCGATCAGGATGCGCAGCGCCGCGCCGATCGCCCGCAGGTCGCCGGCGACGGGTTGCTGGAGCACCAGCAGGCGCAGACAGGCCCGCTCCAGTTCCGCCTCGTAATCGTCGATCGCCCGATCGCCGGCCACGATCTCGCGCCCAACGGCCGCGTCCATCGCCGCCAGGGCCGCCACCGACCGTGCGATCACCTGCTTGACCTGGACGGCGAGGCTCACGATCCCCTGCTGCAGTCCGGCCAGTTGAACGTGGAAGCCCTCCCGCGTCGACACCGGGCAAACCCGCCTCCCCCGCGCGGCGTCTTCAGCCGAAACGCCCCGTCAGGTAATCCTCGGTGCGGGAATCGCGCGGCTGGTGAAACACCGCCTCCGTCGGGCCCGACTCGACCACCCGGCCGTCGAGCAGGAACACCGTCTGCTGCGAAATCCGCGCCGCCTGGGCCAGATTGTGCGTCACCAGCACCACGGTCAGCGCGGCGCCCAGCCGCAGCAACGCATCCTCGATCCGGGCGGTGGCCACCGGATCCACGGCGGCCGTCGGCTCATCCAGCAGCAAGACCTCGGGATCCACCGCCAGGGCGCGCGCGATGGCCAGCCGCTGCTGCTGCCCGCCGCTGAGCCGGCTGGCCGGTTGGCGCAGGCCATCCCGGACCTCATCCCACAGGCCGGCCGCCCGCAGGCAGCGCTCCACGCGGGTGGCAAGCCCGGCCGGCCCGGGTTCCATCCGATGCACCCGCGGCCCGTACGCCACGTTGTCAAAGACGCTGGTCGGGAAGACCACCGGTCGACGCACGACCATCCCGACCCGCCGGCGCAGGCATACCGGGTCCAGCCCGGGCGCGTAGATCTCCTCATCATGAAACCACAACCGGCCTGTGACGCGTAAGGCCGCCACCCGATCGTGCATGCGGTTGAGGCTGCGCAGCAGCATCGACTTGCCGGCGCCGCTCGGTCCGATCAAGGCGGTGATCCGGCCGCTGGGTACCACAAGGTCCACCCCCCGCAGCACCTCCCGGCCGGCGCAGAACAAATGAAAGTCTTCGGCGCGAAAACACGGCGCGGCCGCCTGGGCCGAGGGCGGCGCATCCGGTCCAACCAGGTCACCCAACGCGCCCACGCCCGCCGCCCCCCCCCGCCACGCCAGACAGGGCCCGCGCCACCAGCACCACCGCCACCACCACCACCAGCGCGGCCGCACCGACGTCCGGCCGGCGCGCCGCCGCCCAGATCGCGCGCGTCAGGTAGGACCGGCCCGCGCCCCCGATGCCCGTCCACCCCAACGTGCAGGCCAGGGCGGCCGTTTCTCCGATACCCACACCCACGGCATTCAGCACGCCGGCAAGGATCCGAGGGGCGGCCGCGGGCACCACCAGCCGCCATGCCGTTCCCCGGCGGTCCACCCCCAGGGCGAGCGAGGCGTCCCGCAGACGGTCGGGCACCGCCGCCACCGCGGCCGCGGTATCGCGTACCATCTGCGGCAGCATCACGGCGGCCAGCGCCAATCCGCCGGCCGCCGTGCCAAAACCCCACCCCAGACCATCGACCAACGCAAACAGCGCGGCATAACCGACGATCACCCCAGGCGCGCCCGCCAGGAGCTCCGCCGAAAGGCGGACCCACCACGCAAGCCACCCGCCGCGGACCTCCGCGACCCAGATCCCACCGCAAACGCCGGTCGGCACCGCCACCGCCATGCCGATCCCCAAAACGAACAGGCTGCCCCGCACCGCCGCGGCCAACCCCGGGCCCGCAGACCAGACGGCGGGCAGCCGCCCGGCCACAAACCAGGCGATCCCAGCCAACGGCAATAGGCCGACCGCGAGCGCCACCCACAGGCCGGCATCGGCCACGCGGTCCAGCGGCCGCGGCGCCCGTATCATCCGCCATCCACTCCAGCGCCGACCGGGACGACCACCCGTTGGAGCGCTGCGGATGCCAGGCGGATCCCGGAGGTCAGCATCAGCAAGAGCAGGGCGAGCACCGCCAGGGTGTGGGCGGCCGGGCCGGACGGATCGGCCACGGCCAGACGCAGATCGGCCAACAAAAGGGCCGCCGCGGTCATCACCGGCTGGCGCCAACCGGAAACGCCGCCGCCGGCACCGCCCACCATCAGGACGGCCACGGTCTCGCCGACCGCCCGCCCAAGCGCCAGCAGCGTTCCCGCCGCCATACCCCGCCAGGCGAGCGGCACCACCAGGCCGCGCAGGGTCTGCCACTCCGAAAGACCAAGGACGCGGCCCTGTTCGCGCACCGCCGCGGACACACCCGCCAGCGCCCGACCGCAGGCCGAGGCACAGGCTGGCGCGACCATCGCGGCCAGCACCAGGCCGGCCACGAGCAGGTCCCCACCGCCCCGCCTGCTGCCGAGCCAGGGAATCAGGACGCGATAGCCCCACAGACCGAACACCACCCCCGGGATACCGGCCAGCGCATCCACGCCGTATCGGAGGATGCCGCCCAGCCAGCCAAGGTCTTGTTCGGACAGACAGAGGGCCAGGCCGATCCCGATCGGGACGGCCACCACCAGGGCGATCCCGGCGGTGGCGAAGGTGCCGGTCAACGCCCGCAGGACACCAGGCGGCACCACCGCGTCCGCCACCAGGGGCGCGCGGCCGCTCGGGCGCGCCGCCCACACCAGCGCGCCGACGGTCACAAGCAACACCAGCGGCGTGGCCGCGGCGCCAAGGGCGACCGACCAAGTCACGGCGCGGGCCAGACGCCCCAACGGCCTGCCCCCCTCCGACCACAACCCGATCGGGGTTCGGCGTGCAGGCCCCGCATTCCCGCCATCCACCATGCTCGGGGCACACGGTGGTCCGGGGACGGCAAGCGTCCCCGGACCGCGCGGGTTCACGCCTCGCCGCGTACGGGCACTCGGTTCTCGCCATCATAGACATACACGGTGCCCGCGTCCTCGCTGAGGGTGCGCTTGTGCGAACCGTCGCAAAAGGGCTTGTTGGCGGACAGGCCGCAGGCGCAGACCCAGGCGGTGTCCCCGGTGATCTCGTCCTTCTTTACGGGGTACGGCTTGCTGAGATCGTGTCGGACCAGACGCGGCATACCACCACTCCTCGTTCGTCTCCATCGTCGGGGGCCCCCGCCGACCTACGGTACAATATATGTAGTCAGTGTGCCCTCGCAAGTAGGATGCTATAGTGGAGCCACTTCTAGTCCCTGGAGTGTGACTGTCCATGTGGGAGGAAGACCCTGGGCCGGCGAGCGACTGCCCCGTGGAGCGCACCATGGCGGTCATCGGCGCCAAGTGGACCATGCTGGTGCTGCGCGATCTGATGGCCGGCCCCAAGCGCTTCGGCCAGTTGCTGCACTCACTGCGCGGTGTCAGTCCGACCACGCTCACCCAGCGGCTGCGGTCCCTGGAACGCGAGGGTGTGTGCGCCCGCCATGCCTATGCGGAGATCCCGCCCCGGGTCGAATACCGCCTGACCCCCAAGGGCGAAGCCCTGGCATCCATCATCGAGGCGATGCGCGTCTGGGGAGAGCGCTTCGGCGACTGATCGCGATGGCAGGGGCTACCCTGGTCGAACCGGGGGGAAGTGCGCTACCCTGGCGCCATGCGCGTACACATTCGGCTAACCGCGACCGCCGTGGCTCTTGCGTTCACCCTCACGGGTTGTGCCGCGCCGCACCCGGGGGGCAAGACCGGAAAGCCGTCCACCAGCGGGGCGTCCACCGGCCAACCGGCAGCGGGCCACCGGTGTCCAAGCACCTTCCTGGCCGGCTCGAGGCGTCCAGGCTACCTGAACCCGGCCGTGCCCTCCGCCGGGCTGTACCCGGCACCCGGCGGCATCCCGTCCACGAAAGCGCCCGGCGTGACGCTGATGGCGCGCAGCCCGGTGATGGTCATCTCCTACGGTCAACCGCTGGAACGGGCCGCCACCCGTCTGCATACACAGATGGTGCGCGCTCGCCACCACGGTGGTTGGTGGCAGGCGCCGCTGGCGGCCAACCACAGCTTCGAGGCCTTCGGGCTGTATGTGCCGCTGTTTGGCATCGTGCCGGGACCGGTGCTCAGCGGCCATTCGGCCAGCGGGATCCAAAGCGTCTGGCTGGTCACGCAATGGGACGCGGCACAGTCGCTGACGCTGCTGCGGGGCACGGCGGGTCTGGCGGCGAAATCACCCCTGTGGCGGCAGATCCCGCGCGGCATCACCGCGGGGGGCCAAAAGCGCGCCGCCCAACGGGTGCGGCAGGCCAAGGCCGCCGGCTGGAAGCAGATCGGGGTGTTTCAGGCCACGGCCGCCTGCGGCTACCCGGCCACGGCCCTGGGGCCGTTCGGCGCCCGCGCCACGCTGAAGCTGCCGCTGAACGTACCGCTGCAGCTGGTGGTACCCTCCGATGGTAACCTGGTATTCGAGGTGCGGGCCGGCTGACGCCGTGAGGCCCTGGGGCCACAAAGCACGAGGGGCGGCCGACCGGGGGGGCGAATCACCGCCGAGTGAAGTGGATCACCCGAACCGCCGCCCGGATCGTACGTGCCGCCGCCGCCTATCTGTTCGCGACCGGCCACGTGAACGCCGCCCGCCGCTGGGTGGAGTGGGGTCTGGAACAGGCGCCGGACGACGGCGAACTTTGGCGATTGCGTGGTGCCCTGCTGCTCCAGGCGGCTGGCGCCGCGGCGATTGCGCGTGCGGCGCGCGAGGCCGACACCTGGATCGCCGACGCCCACGCCGCCTATACCAAGGCAGAATCCCTCTGCCCGGACACCGCGGAGATCTGGCGCGAACACGCCCTGGTGCTGCAGAACCTGGCGCGTACTCTGCCCGAACCCATCGACCATGAGGCGCGCACCGCCCTGCTGCAACAGGCCGTGGAACGCTATGACCGCGTCGTCGCGGCCCAACCCCGGCGCGCGGAGGTGCTGCACGAGCGCGCCCTTGCCCTGGCGGCGCTGCATGAGGCGATGCCCGCCCCCCAGGCCATCGCCGGGCTGCGGCGCAGTTTGGAAGACCTGGACCGCTCGCTCGAACTGCGGCCGCACGCACCGGATACGGTTCAGCACCGCGCCCAGATCGCGTCCACGCTGGCTTTCCTGCATCAGAAGGCAGGCCAGCGGGCGGCGGAAATCCGCCTGCGCCGACTCTGCCTGAGCGATTGCGCCCGGGTCCTGCGCAGCCGACCGGGGTGGCACGCCCCGCTGCTGCTGCGGGCGGTCGAGGCCACGCGGCTGGCGCGCCTGGGCGATACACCCGCCGAGCGCACCGATGAGGCCATTGCCGCCGCCAGCGAGGTGCTCGCCGACCAGCCCCGCCACGTGGCCGCCGCACTGGTCCGCGCCGACGCGCGGGTGGCCGCCGCCTGTGCGCTGCGGACGCACAACGACGCCCGCGCCTCCATGGTGTGGCGCCAGGCGCTGGCGGACCTCGCGACGGCCGAGGCCGCGGCGGCCATTCGTGAGGTCGAGGTGGTGGCCGCCACGCGTGCGGGCTCCTGGGTGGAATGGGGCGACGCCCTGGAGGGCGCCGGAGAGCGCCAGGCGGCCGTCGATGCCTGGCGCGAGGGGCTGGCGATGTATGACCGCGTCGTCGACGACGACCCCGCCGATACGGCGCGCCTGGTGGGCCGCGGCGGCACCCACCTGCGACTGGCCGAGGTCGGCGTGAGCGGCCATCTGAACGCAGCCCTTGAGGACTTCGGCCAAGCCCTGACGCACCAGCCCGCCGATTCCGGCATTCTGTCCGGGTTGTCCGAGGCGCAGTGCCTGGCGGCCACCGACGCCCAGGGCCTGGCCCAGGCCCTGGCCAGCGCGACGCGGGCCCTGGAGACGGCGCCCGAACACCCGGCGGCCCGGGCGGCCAAACGCCACGCCCTACTGGCGGCGGCGCTGCAGGGCGACCACCCCGACCCCGACGTCCTGGAAGCCGCCCTGCGGGAATGCCGCTGGGCGGTCGGGGGAAGACCCGACGATCCCCGCGCCCGCTACGATCTGGCCTGCGCCCTGTTCCTCTCGGGGCAGACGGTGGAGGCCCACACCGCGCTGGAGCAGGCGTTGACGGCGGCGCCCGGGTTGCGTCGCCGCGCCGCCCAAGACCCGGTGTGGCAGCCGGTGGTCGGCGAAGACGGTTTCCGACGCCTCTTGCAACAGGGGCCGTAGGCGCACGGAGCGAACCGTTGCAACGCCTAGCCTTGACGCGAAGCGAGCCGGTGCGCGGATGGGGGTTTGGACACCATGCGCGTAGTCTTGGTGGGAGACGCGCTCCATGGAGAACGCCTGGCGTTCGATGTGTACGACCAGGGCGGCCGTCTGCTGCTCGCCTCGGGCAGCGTACTCACGCCCCGCTACGTACGCGAGCTGTTGGCCCGCGGCTACCGCTCGATCGGGATTGTCGATCCACTGGCGCCGGATGTGCGCCAGACCGAGCCGCTGCGGGCTCAGACCCGGGACCAGGCGACGCGCACCGTGACGCGCTGCCTGACATCGGTCCGCGAACACAGCGGCGGCATCCAGTCCGCGGGTATCCTCGCGGTGATTGAAGATATCCTGCGCTGCATCCAGACCAGCGGCGCGCTCGCCGTCAATCTGCTCAGCCTGCGCAGCACGGAAACCGAGCTGTTCACCCATTCGGTCAACGTCTGCGCCTACACCCTGCTTTTGGCCTCCGACTCCGATCTCGGACTCGACCGCGTCGACCTCCGCCACCTGGGCATCGGCGCCTTGCTGCACGACATCGGCAAGATCTTCTGCATGGACCTGGTGTCCCGCCCCGGCCCCCTCTCGCCGGAGGAGCACCAGCGGCTGAGGCGCCACACCGTCGACGGTTTTGAATGGTTGCGCCGCCAGCAGGAGGTCGATCTGCGCTCGGCCCACGTCGCCTTCCAACACCACGAACGCTTGGACGGCAGCGGCTACCCCCGCGGACTGTCCGGAGAGCAGATCCATCCCTGGGCACGGCTGGTCGCGGTCGCCGACTGCTACGATGCCGCGACGGCGGACCACCCTGGCTCCAATTGCCGGCCGCCGCACCTGGTACTGGCCGAACTGGAGGCCGAAGCCGCCGCCGGCCGCCTGGACCGACGCTTCACCAGGTCCTTGCGGACCCGCGTCGCGGCCTACCCGGTGGGCAGCATCCTGCGGCTGGCCAGCGGCGAAATCGCGATCGTCGTTGCCCAGACGGAGGCCGGCCCCGACCGCCCGCGCTTCCGCGTTCTGGCCGACGCACAGCTCACCCGGATCGCGCCCGAGGAACGCGACGCCGGCCCCGGCGGGCCCGACACCGAAATCGCCGAGGTCCTGCCGGACTATCCGCAAGCCTTGTTGGACGGCACCGCCTGACCCCGGGCCGGGGCGCAGCGACCCGCAACCCGACACGCCTCAGCCGCCGCGCATCCAGGTTGGAGCCAACTGGCGGTAGGCGCGATCCGCCGCGCTGGGCGCACCGTTGGGGTGGTTCAACCCATAGCGCATACCGTTGCCCGACTGCAGGTTGAACCAGACGAAGGCGTGCACGTACGGGGTGTGCGACGCCACCGTAAGGGCCGTGCGCAGGTTGCGCGCCTTGTCGCGGCCACCGACCTGGGCGCTGGACCAACCGACCTCCGTCAGGAAGGTCGGCAGGTGAGGCAGGCCGTAGTGCACCGGCACGTCGTGCACCCACCCCAGGTATTCGGACACCTGCGCGGCCGTCACGACGCTCCCAGCCACGCCGCCCTGGGCGATGTACAGGTGCTGGCCGACGGCGTCCAACGGATAGGGGTGCACCCCCTGAGCCTTCCAGCAGGCAAACACCTGCTGCAGGTAGACCGCCCCGGAATTGGCCCGGTCGTAGTTGCCGCCGAACGCGCCCCCGAGCAGGCCCCCCGACACGATCGTCACCGGCAGGTGGTCCACCTGCACCGCCTGGTGGTAGGTCTCCCGCAGCATCGCCGCATAGGTGTTCGGATACATGTAGGTGCCGCCGGAGTAGCGGCCGCCGCCGTCGTTGTGGTGCCAGGCGTTGGGTTCGTTCCAGATCTCCCAATAGCGAACCCGGCCGCGAAAGGCGCGCATGATGGCGGCGGCCGTACGCGCAAAGTGGCGCGTGTACGCGTTGGCCCCGCCGCTCGTGCGGGTGGACGACCCCCCCTGGTTCCACGCCGACTGGCCGCCGCCGACGGTCGTGTAGTCCAAGAGGCCAAGCACCTGCACGTGCGCCGCGTTCAGATTCTGGACGACCGTGCCGTAGCCGCGGTCGAACGCGGCCTGTGTGGTGCCGAAAAACGGCTGGCTGCGAAACTCGACGCGCGCCAATCCGGCGCCGGCGGCGCGCACCCGCCTGGCCGCCGCCGCCGTCATCTGCGCCATGGCGGGTGGACCGACTTCCACCCAGCCAACGTCGACCCCCAGCGGCAGCCGCCGCGGCCCGCCAAACGGCAGCGCACAACCGGCAAGCAACAGGGTCGCCGCGACCGCGACCGCCGTCCAGGTCCGCATCCCAGCCACGGCCCTATTCCTCCCACCGTCCGCGTTGCCGCCGGAAATGAGCGCGTTCGCCAACCCACAGGGCCTCCCCTTCCAGGCATTGGGCAACCGGCCCAGGCGGTAGTATGATGGTTCACGCATCCGATCCGGAACAACGGCCGCCCGAAGGGGGACCCGCATATGCTCGCTCCGGCCCGCCGACCCATCCGCCTATTGTCCGCCGCGCTCACAGCCCTGGCGCTCACCGGCTGCGCAAGCGCCGCCTCTGGAACGACCAAGTCTCCCGCATCGGCGTCCAAGGCTGCGGCCACCCAGGCAGTCGCCGTCCCCATCCCCTTTAACACCGTGGCATTCCTCGCTCCGGGCAAGAAGGGCCCCACACCCGGATTCAGCACCTTCGGCGACCTCGATAACGCAACCGCGCCCCACGCCGGCCCATACACCACACGTGCCGGCAAGGTGAAGGTCACCTTCCAGTTCCCCGCCAGCGGCAGCACCGCCAAGGATTCACTGGCCATCCCGTACGGCCGCACGGCGCGCCTGTCCGTCCATCCCGGGAAGTACCGGCATTTGTACCTGCTGGCCGCAGTGGCGGGCGGACCGCAGCCGGCGATGGCCGTCCTCCACTACAAGGGCGGCACGACGACGCCCGTGCCCGTGGCCTTCGACGACTGGTGCACGGTGGAGATCGCCCACCCGCTGGTCTCCGGCACCTACGCCGCCTGGCAGGGCAAAGCCCTGGTCGGCGAAACCAGCGGCAAGCTCTTTCCGGTGGCCCACAACGGCTACAGCGGCAAGGCCCAGGGCTGCGGCCTCTATGTCTCGGTGGTGGCGGTCAACCCCGCGCACACCCTGACCTCCGTCGGCATCGACAACACGCTGACCGCCGTCCCGCAAGGGCTGTCGGGTATCACGCAGGTCCAGACCAAGGCACCGGCGGGACGAATCAACGTCGTGGCCGCGACGCTGCAGTAGCTGCAATAGAGGAGACCGGGCGGGGGAGGCGACATCGCCTTTCCCCGCTCGCTGCGCACCCCGCTGGGCCCCACGCCTACCCACCAGGCGGTGCCGGGCGCAGCGATGGACCGATCGCCGCCCTGGGCGGCGCACCGCCACCGGCAAGGCGTCAAACCGAGCGGCAAAGGCTTCTAGTGCCGCCTTTTGCGCCTGGCGTACCTCACCTTCGTGTCGGCCCCGCTCCAAGCCCTTCTCTTCCCCGTCACGGACAAGATCCTCGAAGAGTTCCTGGCCCACCACCGGCAGGTTCAGCAACTCCCTTCGCGCATCCTTCGTCGGCCACAACGATCACACTCCGCGCCCGTTCTCTTAGCACATTATGTCAGCAGGCCACGAACCATGCCGAGGACCTTATCAACGACCTCATCCGGAGCGGCACCCTTCTTGGTAAAGGAGCGCGCGCGCCAATCAAGGCTTCTCAGGTGCCACACCAACACCACTCCTGTGGTTCCACATGCTGGCGGCAGCGGCACCTCAAAGGGATGGCCCTTGGCCTGGTTGGTCACAGGACAAACAAAGGCGAGGCCCTGCTTGTTGAATGCGGCGGGGGAGAGAAGGAGAGAACTACGACGGGACACCGACCATTCGTATCCAGCCATCCAATATCGCCGCGGCGCGGAATGTAGGGCCCGGCGGTTCGCGCCGTGCCCGGTGCCCCTGGCAAACTCAGAGGACTTCACAGCCTACCGGGCTGCCCCAGTCGGTTTCTGGATGCCGATGGTCCTCTGTGATCTGAGCACACAAATGCCTCGCCATAAACCGTTCGGA
>DAHWHT010000111.1 GCA_027335515.1 Clostridia bacterium | reverse complement strand
CGCCAACACCCTTGCCGATCTCCGGCACTGGGGCGTCGGTCTCCGCAGCTACCAGGAGCCGTGGTTGGACACGACCAGCCCGTTCGGTGAGGCCCTGTACTACATCACAGCCGCCTACGCCGGGCTGGAGCGGGCCATGATCGCCGAGCGGGTCAAGGCCGGGATGGACCGGGCGAAGCGCCAGGGCCGGACGCTTGGGCGGCCCCGGGCGGAAGAGCGCCCGGAGGTCCGGCGTCGCTGGCCCGAGGTGAAGGCTGCCCTGGAGGCCGGCACCTTGTCCCTCCGGGAGGCGGCCCGTCGCCTCGGGGTCGGCACGGCCACCGTCCGGCGCATGCTAGCCGAGGGGTGTGCGGAAAAGGGGGCGCCCTCGGAGGCCCCGGAAGCCGTCTCGTGACAGCCCCCTGGCTCCGTGCTGAAAAGAGGTCCTTTCGGCGCACCTACCGCCGGGCCAAGATGGCATCCGCCGCGGCCTGCGCGTCGGGGGCCAGCACCACGGCCTGGTGCCACGCACGCAGCACGTCCAGCCGATCCGCCGCCTCCACCTCCCGCCGCACCGCGGCGGGAACGGCGTGGACGCGGATGGCGAGCACGTCCAGCACGGCCGCCTTCGCCTGGCGCAACTCCCCCCGTGCCTCGCCCCGTGCCTCCCCCCGCGCCTCGCCTTGCGCCCGCAGGTCCTCGAAAAGCTCTTCTCCCACTGGCATGCGTCCCAACACCTCCAACAGGAAGGGTCGCTCCTCGGGCTTCAGCGCGCTGTAGGCCAGCGCACCCATCGCCGACACCACGCCGCGCTCCAGGTTGGCCGGCAGGCCCGCCGCCGGCAGGACGCCCGCGCCGCCCCGGCGAACCGCGTCCACCAGAGCAACCCGCCCAAGGAGGAACCGCCTTGGACCCCGAACTCAAGGCATACCTGGACGCGATAGAGCAACGCATCAACCAACGTTTTGCCGAGACGCACAAGACGATGGACGCCCGCTTCGCGGAGTCGCAACAGCAGATGGAAGCCAAGATTGCCGAGGTGCGCCGGCAGGCCGGCATGGACCGCGACGCCATCATCGCCGAGATCAAGGCCCTGCCCGAAGCGTTCTCCACACACCAGCGCGCCGAGGCGGACCGCCTGGACGCCGCCCGCGAGGAAGACATGCTCAATCACCACGTCCTGCCCCTGGAGGCCAGCGCCGCCAACCACGAGAGACGCCTCAACGACCATGAGAAGCGCATTAGGACAGTGGAGAAGCGATAACCCTGGGAGGAGACGGTGCCCACGTCAGGAGCACCTTCCCTGCGCCATCAAGGCGCGTGGCTACAGGCTTCCTGGCCCCGCTCGCGGTCGGGCGCCGTGGTCCCTGCATTCCGTGCGTGGGGTCAGACACTGGGGCTACGCCCTGCGACTTCGCGGCGGATTCCAGCGCGGCGGAAAATCGAGCCGCAAAGCCGGATCTTCACGATAGGCCGCCAACCAATCATTGTTCGCTGATATGTTCGCTGATGCCACATTTGAGTCCAACCACTCCGGGTCCCGGGCACCGATAATCTTCCACGCGCGAGCAATCACCCACGCGGCGTCCCCCCGGAACGACGAATCTTCGTAAATTCGGAACAGGGCGCTGGATACTCTGCGCGACTGAATATTCAACTCATCCAACCGGAGAAACAGCGCTTCCCAGGAAACACCAAAACATCCCTTCAACTTACCGATCTCGTGCGGAAGTAAGCCATTGTTCGCCGCGTCGCACAACTCTCTCCGGATGACGGCACGGAGGCCGGCTTCGGGCAACAACAGTTCCGCCGCCCCGATGTCCGCTTCGCGACACAGGACCCGCTCCTGAGCATGTGTCACGTTGCTCACCGAATATTCAGCCAGATGCCCCAGCACTACCGCGTGCATCAACTCGTGAGATTTTGTCCAGCGGAGCCGTCCCTGGAAATCCCGAAAACGGGGATTGAGCACAGTTAGATATCCACTCGAACAAGGCGCCGTCCACGCCCCGTCACGGCCCATTTCAGATTCAGGGCCCCAACGGAGCGCAACACCATACCGTTCACACAACGCATCGACCGGAGCCGGACCCGCTTCATCCCAGCCCATCTCTTGGCGAAAGGTCCGCACGCGATTAACCACCCACGCCCGTCTGGGCGCGGAATTCAATGGTTGCCCTCCCGGCGGGGGTCCTCGCCGGCCTCGTTCTCGAATGCCTCAACCAAGGAGCGCATCACGCCGATAATCCGATCCCGCCGCCCCGCGTTCAGCGAGTCCGCCGCACGTCGCAAGAGGGCCAATCCTTCCGGCCACCGCTCCCGCAGTTGCTCCTCGTTTCCCGCCAGCCAGTCCATGGGCACGCCCAATACCTGCGCCAGCGAACGAAGATGGGGGACCGTCGGAGTGAAAGTCGCTCGTTCCCACGACAACACCAGAGACTGGCTGACTCCAAGCCGTTCCGCAAGTTGAGTCTGGCTCAAACCAATCCGTTTGCGCGCCTCACACACCCGTGCCGCAATCACCTGGTCCCCAACGTGCTTCGCCGGCATCACGGCCCCCCCCGCCACACATCATAACCTGATGTTGAGTAAAACAAAAACAAACAATATCGAGAGCATCAGGGAGACCGAAGCAGCTTTAGGCCGCAAATACCCGCTCAAAGCGGCCACACAGGCGCACAAAGTCTAATCTCCAGATATGTTTATTGGCGCACCAGTAAATGACGATGTACACTACCACTGCGGGACGACGGACGGGGGATCGCGACGACGGGAAACCCGAGCGAGATCCCGGCCCGAGAATCGCGCCAGCCGCCCGGGGTGGCAGCCGGGTGGCGGCGGACAATGAGCGGACTGGGTCGGCAATCCCGCCGCTGGGGACCGACGCAAAGGGATGCGCATGAAGCCCCCCAAAGACCCGCCCCCCGGTGGTCCACCTGGCCGGGGGAGCGCGCCTCCAGGTGGAGGAGTCCCGGACCCGCGGGGCCCGGATTGACCCGACAAGCATCCGATCGCTGCCCGCATCGACGAACCGGACGGGCGGCCCGGTGATATTGAGGGACAACTCGCGGGGCCGTTCACTTTCCAGGCGGCCGGCCCCGCGGATCAGAGGCCACAAGGACGGGGGGAGCACTTCCGCGACCTCCCCCCCGAGCGGCGGACCCGGCAGGACAGCCGAACCGGGCTGCAGCACTCACGCCCAGGCATGGGATCTGCACGCATTTCCCCCGGTACGGTCGCCTCCCGCCCAGCGGTTGCTCGCAACCGCACAAGCGAAGGCCGAACCCTGCCCGCTACGCTCCCATCAATTATTAATGATAGGACGCGCAGCCCGCAGAGGCAAGCCTGAGACGCATGCCGCCCGCCGAGCTCCAAGAAGATTTACACAGCGTTGGCGCGCTCATGTCTCTCGACGCCAAGAACGGTTACGCCAAATCACCGGCAAGCACAAGAAGATACAGCGGCAAACTTTCACCATTCGGCTACCCCAGTTATTCATCGCTGAAAGGCGTGACCGCGTTGCAGTCCAACTCTTACTGCAAAGAGAGCGCCCCGTTCGTCACGTATGTCTTTGACGCCACCGGTCGCCTCGCCACCAAGCCGACCACTTATGCTAAAGCCAGGGATCTCGTGGTCTCCGCGCACGCCCGGCGCATCAGCGACAACGTGATCCAGCTCGTCAAACCATTGCCCGATGACGCCGTGCTCCACGACTCCATTCCCGACGGCCTGGACATTTCATTCATCAATCTGGAGCACCTGCGACACGGGATGCCCCTGGCACCGGTCCAAAACCTGGGACAGAGCCGTATAGGGATTCCGCTACAAGGGCCAAACGCCGCGACCACTATCGAGCTGCTCGCTGATCTTCGGAACGGTGAAAGCCATTCGACCAGCGCCCTGATGCGCGGGCCGCGCCAAGAGCACGGCCATCACGGCTGCATCAAAAACCACGCCGTCGAACGGACCGCCGCCAAGCCCGGCTCCACCCGAACAGAACAGGGCCGGCCGCACCCGGCGCGCCGCGCCAACCGCATCACCTGGGCAAAATCCGAAAGCAACGGCGAAGTGTCGGTGGATGCCGTCCGGCGGGCGCAGCCGCTACACGGTACCGCCGCCAACACCGTTCTCGGCGCCGCCTACGCCGCGGCGCGCGACGCCATCACCGCCCCGCTCGCCCGCCAGACATCGCGCCCGGCTCCCGACGGCCACAAGATCATCGGGCCGGATGGACTCAACATGGTCCGTGGCCGACCGCAGCCCATCGCGTCCACCACCCCGCGAATCCGCACGGTCGACCGCAACAACCGACCGCTGCCATTGCGCCTGCACCCCGCCCAGGCCGCAGCCGCGGTTCGCGCCGGCCGGGGGGAGTGGGTCGACCTGCCGGGCGGCTGGCGCGGACTCCGGCTGCTGAGGGTCATGTTGCCGGCATAAATGGCCGTTCCTACCGGCGCGGCTCCAAGCCACTGCTTCAGTTGCCGGCCAAGCGTGCAATTCATCGCGCCAGTACGGGAATGCTGACCAGCGAAGGCGATGCGATCCATAACCACTGATTTGACCGTCGCGCCAATCTGAGTCACCAAAAGAACGACCCCGATTGGCGCACCGCCACGAACCCAATTCAACGACCGGTCGGGAGGAAGGGCTGCCTGGTGCGCCAAATTGCATCATCGGGCACATCCGAAGGCGTCGGCGTAGCAGCAGAACCTTATCCCTTGCGTGTTATCTGGGCCGCGAGGCCGGCGCCGTCCACTATTGAGACTGCCCGGGACGAACTCGCGCGGCGGGTACGAAAAAAGATCGGCAATGTTGGGGGTTTCGATGGCGCTTCAAGCCGCGGTGTACGCCCGCGTCAGTAGCGAGGACCAGGCCAAGCATGGATACAGCCTGCCGTCACAGGTGGCTGAGTGTCAGAAGAAGGCACGGGAACTTGGTGCGGAGCCGGCTCCCGCTTTCATTGACGATGGTGTTTCTGGCGGCACCCTGGAACGACCAGCACTGCGGCGCCTTCGCGACGATGTGGCGGCTGGGGCATACGACCTGGTTGTTACGCTCGATCCAGACCGCCTTTCCCGCGATCTACGTCACCTTCTGGCGCTCACTGACGAAATCGAAGAAAAGGCCCAACTCGTCTTTGTCGCCATGGAGTGGGAGAGAACGCCAGAAGGGCGGCTATTCCTCTCCCTCCGAGGTGCTGTTGCGGAGTTTGAGCGTGCGAAGATCAGGGACCGAATGATGCGAGGCAAGCGGCAGAAAGCCACGCAAGGTGGAATTGCTCAGCCCCCGACCAAGTTGCTCGGTTACCGCTACAAAGACGGCACCCTCTTCATCGTAGAGGAAGAGTCCACCACAATCCGCCGCATTTTTGACCTTTGCCTACAGGGGCTCGGCGCCCACCGCATCGCCCAACAGATGCGGGACGAAGGATATCGCCCTCTCGCGAGTGAGCGTTGGTGGCCAAACACCGTTCTCCGAGTCTTGCGAAATCCGGTATACACAGGTTCGCTTCGACAGTTTCACCAACGTCGGGGTCACGCGAAACACGTTCCGCGTGACCCCGTCTTGGTTGAGGTGCCAGCCATCATCGGTACTGAGACGTTTGCCCGAGCTCAGGAATGTCTGAAGGAACGCACGATTCGCAACCCAGGCCGGTCGGCGGCCGTCCGGGACCTGCTCCTATCTGGCTTGGTCCGGTGTGGTGTGTGCGGGTCGGCCATGTACTCTGTCGGTGGCATCAAAAATGCGCCAGATCCCCGGATTTACTGCTACTACGTCTGCGGGCGTCGAACAGCCCAATATTGGGGGCGAAAGCCAACCCCAGAAGAGAAATGCCCAAACCGACCACTCCAGGTGCGGCGTGCAGACACCGCGGTCTGGCTAGCCGTGGTTGACCTACTCGACGAGCCGGATGCCGTGTGGGAGGAGCGGATTCATCGGGCAGGAGGGGGAAATGCTGAGGAGGTCAATGGGGCCCAAGAACGCCTACAGGCCGAGATTGCCACTCTACGAGCCGCACGGGATCGAGTGCTGAACTTGGTATTGCGCGGAAGCATCCGGCAGGATGAGGCGGACCAGACGCTACGGGACAACACTGCACGGCTTCAGCAAGCCCAGACCACATTAAAGCGGCTTGATGCCGACGAGGTGGAGCGCCGCCAGCAGGCAGCTCAGAGCATGGCGGATGTCCGGAACCTGCGGGAGGCCGGCAAGGCGGCAACCACACCAGAAGATCGACGAGCCGTTCTCCGTCAAGTCTTGTCTGCGGTGCTGATCCACCCAGACCAGCGGTTGGAGTTGGTTCCAGCTCTTGCAGCTGAAGTGTTTCCGCCGTTAGAGGCAGTCGACGGGAGTATTCAGTAAAACCGAAACGTCGATTTCCTTGGGTGTGACCATCAGGTCGCCGACTGCCGGCGCCAGCACCTCGGCGATCATCTGGCGTTTGTCGTCGGCGACCAGATCGGCCAAGCCGCGGTACGCGGCGTCAGCGCTGAGACGCCGCGCCAGCAGTTCGATGGTGTCGGCCGCGATGGTTGCCGCATGGACCACGGTCGGCACGCCCAGCGCGACGACCGGTACGCCGAGGGTCTCCTGGT
>DAHWHT010000110.1 GCA_027335515.1 Clostridia bacterium | reverse complement strand
TGGCCGGGCACGACCGCCTTGCCATACTGTCCGCCGCGCATCAACCCCGCATACGATGTCACGTGGAAGTTCGCCAGATACGGAGCCGTCGTGTGGCACGGCGCGCAGTCGGCGGTGAAGATCGGCAGGAGGTTCTTCTTGTAGCTCGGATGCAGGATGGCCTTGGTGAGGACCGGCGCCGCCTGCTCCGACTTCCAGCCGGCATACGTGGTATACAGCACCCCAAAGGCGAACACGCCGGCCAACGTCAGCGCAATCGGCCGATCCTTCGCCCGATGCGACGGGTTCTTGTCGATGAAGGGCAGCAGCACCAGCACGGCGCCGATGACCGCGGGCAGGCCCAGCACCATGAGGTGGTCCTCGATGCTGCCGTGGGCCAGTTTCAGGATCTGATAGAAGTTGAGGAAGTACCAGACCGGCAGCGGCCGATAGTATGTCTTGACGGCCGGCGGCACGTTGACGTAGTTGGCCATGGCGTGCAGCGGTGCCGGAATGGTCGCGGCCAGGATCACGAGGATGATCGCCACGGCCGCCGAGTAGAGGGTCATATTGGCGATCGTGTCGGGCCAGAACGGCACATACCCCTTGGGGAAATCCGAAACCTGGCCCAGGCGGTGCTTTTCCTTATACCCCTTGGGCAGCCGTGCCTCGACGTCGACCTGGCCGTGGATGATCACCAACAGCACGTGCACGCCGATGGTCAGCACCAGGATCAGCGGCAGCAGCACCACGTGCATGGCGAAAAACAGGGTCAGGGTGGACCCACACGTGTAGCGGCAGCCGCGCAGGAAATACAGCAGGTCGTGACCGATGAACGGGACATATTTCACCATGGCCGTGGCGACCTCGGTGGCCCAGTACGCCTGCTGGTCCCAGGGCAGCAGATAGCCGCTGAGGGCAAGCCCGATGGTGCAACCGAGCAGCACCAACCCCGAGAGCCACTGGAACTCGCGCGGCGGCTTGTAGGCGCCGAGGTAGAAGACGCGTGCCATGTGGATGGCGACCGCGACGACCATCGCGTTGGCGCCCCAGAAGTGCAGGTCGCGCACGAAGGCCAGCCAGAAGCTGTGCGTCATATTCAGGGTGCTCTGGTAGGCGGGAAACGGATTGCCCATGGCGGAGCCGTTGTAGTGGGTCATCAGCAGCAGGCCGGTGATGATCTGGTTCACAAACAGGAACATCAGGATGTCGCCCATGTAGTCCAGGGGGTTCATGAAGCGCGGGTGCGGCGCGTTCATGGCCTCGAGCACGAGCGGCTTCAACCCGGCCTTTTCCAGACCGAGCCGCCGGTTCACATACTTCCACACCGGACTGCGTTCCGTCTCCGGGTCGAGCACCTCCGTGGAGGCATCGCCGTGCGGTTGTGCCTTGCGGGGCTCGCGGGTCTGGCTCATACCTTGGTCGACCACCTGATGGTGCCCGGGGTCTTTCCGGGCACAAACTTGCCGACTGCGCCCATGGCCTGGGCCATCTTAGTCCACTCCGGCGTGCCCCACGGCACAATGCCGCCGACGTAGACCTCCCCCGAATGCTCCACAATGCGGTGGTAGTTGAGCGGGTGCGGCGCCGGCCCGCCGACGTTCTTGCCATACACGTTGTAAACCGAACCGTGACAGGGGCAGTTGAAGGTCAGGGTCGGCTGCGACCATTGCACCGGACACTGCAGGTGGGCGCAATGCTCATCGTACGCGGCCAAGCCCTTGGCCAAGCGGACGATATACACGCCATCCGGAAAGCCCCCGTCACCCGTGTAAACCACAAGCTTGGCCGTGTTCGTCGGGAAGTCCGCGGACTTGCCCGCCTTCTGCAGCGTTGCCGCGGCCGCAGGCGGCGGCAACATGAAACGCTCCGCAACAAAGGCATACCCAAGGGCGATCAGGGATCCCACCGCGCCCATCACGCCCTTGATGAAGCCCCTGCGCCCGGATTCCGGCACGAGCCCCACCACCCCTTTCCCGCACCGCCCGTGGTCCCGGCACTCCGCAAGGGCCGCACCGCCCGACGGTCAGGATGCGCAAAACACGGCAAGTCTAGCGCGAGCGCCCAGGTCGTCGTGTGGTCTGGACCACACAACTCCGGCCCGCTATGCTCAACGCGGGGGGTTGATTGCCCTGGACCCGTCCCTTTCGACCATCCGCACCACCATGGCCTCCGCCCGAACCCGCCTGCCCCTGGCACACGCGCCCGGCGAGTCGTGGGTCTATCTGGTGGAAGAAGGCCTCCTGCGACCGGTGGCCATCACACCCGACGGCCGGGAGTTCGTGATTGGACTCCTGGGCCCCGGAGAGGTGTTCTTGCACCACGAACCGGCCGGCCACCCAGGGATCGGCTTCTACGTCGAGGCGCTGGAGGACACGCGCTGCCTCGCACTGGCGCGCAGCAGCCTTGAGGCGCTGGCCGAGCGCGACCCCGCGCTGGCCGCGAGGCTGCTGCCGGCGTTCGCCCAGCGCGTCTCCGACCTGAGTGAGGCATGCGCCTCGCTGGCGCTCGACGCGGTGACCGAGCGACTGCTGCGTCTGCTTCGCCGCCTGGCCGAACGGCACGGCACCCCCGAAGGCGGGGCGTGCCGCCTGCGACTGCGCCAACAGGACGTGGCCGCCATGGCGGGCGTCTGTCGGGAAACGGCCAACGCCGCGCTGCAGTCCCTGGCGGCACGTGGTCAACTGCGCTACGGTCGGCAAACGATATGGGTGCGTACCCACGCCGGAACCCACCGAACGCACCCCTGAACCGGCATCGCCCGCGCAGGTCCAAAGCGGAGGGATGGCAGTTGGCGGGTCACATCCTGGTGGTCGACGACGAGGCCCACGTGCGGCGACTGCTGCAAATGTATCTGGAACGAGCCGGGCATCAGGTGCGCTGCTGCGGGGACGGCACCGAAGCCCTGCGATGGATCGCCGCCGATCCGCCGGCCCTGGTCGTCCTTGACCTGATGCTGCCGGGAACCGATGGGTGGGAGGTCTGCCGTCGTCTGCGCCAGGAGACGGATCTGCCCGTCATCCTGCTGACCGCGCGCACCACGGAGCAGGACCGCCTGCGCGGCCTGCGCGACGGGGCGGACGACTACGTCACCAAGCCGTTCAGTCCGGCCGAGGTGGTGCTGCGCGTCGACGCCGTGCTGCGCCGGGCCGGCAGCCGCCAGCCGCAGACGGCCGTCCTCCGCTGCGGAGCGGTGGAACTGGACCCCGACGCCCACCGCACCACGGTCGCCGGACGGGAGATCACCTTGACGCCCACGGAATTCCGCTTGCTGCAAACGCTCATCGCGGAGCCGGGCCGGACCTTCACCCGCCAGCAGCTGTTGGACCACATCGCGGGACCCGACTTCGCCGGGTTCGATCGCAACGTCGACGTCCATGTCGCCAACCTGCGCCGCAAGCTCGGGCTGCGACCCAGTCCGGTGGCCACGGTCTACGGGGTCGGTTACCGCTACCACGACCGCACGGCGGCCGCGACGTGACCACCAGCGGGTCGCCGCGCCCCGGCCGCCGCATCGGCGTGTGGCCGCATCTGCTCTTGGCCGCGGCCGTCGGCATCGCGGTGGCCATCGGCATCCTGGGCTACACCACCCACCGGGCGGTGCGGGCCCAGTTCGCGGCCGTGGTCCGGCGCACCGACGCGTCCGCGGCGCGCCAGCTGCAGTCCGCCATGGATGTCGTCCTGGCCGCGGGCGGCACGCCGGCCCTGGCGCAGGCCCTGCCGCAACTGGCACGCCAGGTCAACGGCCGCATCGCCATCGTGGACGCCGCCGGACGCGTGGTCGCCGATACGGCATCCGGGTCGGCGACCGCCTGCCACGGACTCTCCTACATCCTGCCGCTGAGCAACCTCAGCGGGCAGACCGTGCTGCGGGCCCATCTGTGCCTGCCGGACCCGACGTCGTCGGTGGTGGGCATCGCCGACGCCCGCATCCTGCGCGCGCTCGCCATCCCCAGCCTGTGGGGGTTTGCCGTGGCGTTGGCGCTCAGCCTGCTCCTGGGCCGGCGCATCGTCATCCCCCTGCGCTCCATCGTGCGCGCCGCCCGGCGCTTTGGTGCCGGCGATCTGGAGGCGCGCGTCCAGGTGCGCGGCCCGACCGAGATCGCCACACTCGCCTGGGAGTTCAACCGCATGGCCGAAGGCCTGCAGGACAGCCACCGCCAGCGCCAGGCCCTGGTGGCGGACGTCGCGCACGAACTGCGCACCCCGCTGACCGTCCTGCGCGGCTACCTGGAGGCGATGCGCGACGGGATCACCGCGCCCGATGCCGATACCCTGGGGGTGGTCCATGAGGAGGCGGTCCACCTGCAGCGGCTGGTCGACGACCTGCAGGACCTGGCCCAGGCCGACGCGGCCGAACTCGCCCTGGACCTGGACCTGCTGCAGATCGGCCAGGTGCTGCAAACGGCCGCCGCCGGCTTCGCCCTGCAGGCCGGCACCGCGTCCGTCCAGCTTCAGGTGGAGGCGGGCCTGGGTCTGCCGCCGGTACGGGCCGATCGGCGCCGCATCGCCCAGGTGGTGCACAATCTGGTGGCCAACGCCCTGCGCTACACCCCACCCGGGGGGCGGATCACCCTGCGCGCCAGTGAAACCCCGCCCGGCGGCGTCGCCGTGGACATCGAAGACACGGGTTCCGGCATCGCGGCCGCGCACCTGCCCCACCTGTTTGATCGCTTCTACCGCGTCGACCCGTCGCGCACCCGCGAGACCGGCGGTTCGGGACTGGGATTGACCATCGCCAAGCGCATCGTCGAAGCCCACGGCGGCTCGATGGAGGTCGAGTCGGAGCTGGGCCGCGGCAGCCGCTTCCGCTTCACGCTGCCGCCGGCCACCTGAGTCGCCGACCCTTTCCGGGCTCAGTCGGCCCCCTCGCCGGCCTCCTCATACTGCTCCTTCAAGCGCTGCACCACAGCCGGGTCCGCCAGGGTGGTCGTATCCCCCAGGGCGCGGCCCTCGGCGATGTCGCGCAGCAGACGGCGCATGATCTTGCCGCTGCGGGTCTTGGGCAGTTCCGCCGTGAAAAAGACATCATCCGGGCGGGCGATCGGGCCGATCTTCTCACCCACGTGCCGCTTGAGCCCGACCCGCAGGTCCTCCGTCTCCGCACCGGGTCCGCCGCTTGAGCCGGCCTCCTTCAGGGTGACGAACGCGGCGATCGCCTGGCCCTTGACGGCATCAAAACGTCCAATCACGGCTGCCTCGGCGACCGCGGCGTGGTCCACCAGGGCCGACTCGATTTCATAGGTGGAGAGGCGATGTCCGGAGACGTTCATGACATCGTCGACCCGACCCAACAGCCAGAAATAGCCGTCGGCGTCCACGCGCGCCCCGTCGCCCGTCAGGTACTTTCCGGGATAGCGGGACCAGTATTGATGGACGAAACGCTCGTCGTCGCCGAAGATGGTACGCGCCATCGCCGGCCACGGCGTGGTCAAGACGAGGTTGCCGCCGGCCCCGGGGCCGACCGGCTGGCCCCGCTCGTCGAGCACCTCGGCCGCCACAGCCGGAAACGGCCGGGTGGCCGAACCGGGCTTGGTGGCCACCATACCGGGAAGCGGCGTAATCATGATCATCCCGGTCTCGGTCTGCCACCACGTATCGACAATCGGGCAACGCCCACGCCCGATGTGCTCGTGGTACCACATCCAGGCCTCGGGGTTGATCGGCTCGCCGACGCTGCCCAGCACGCGCAGGCTGCTGAGGTCGGCGCGCGCCGGCTCCTGCGGCCCCCAGCGCATGAAGGTGCGGATGGTCGTCGGCGCGGTGTAGTAGAGGTTGACCCCGAGCGCCTCCACGATGCGCCAGTGCCGGTCGCGGGCCGGGTAGTCCGGCGTCCCCTCATAGAGCACCGTCGTGGCGCCGTTGCACAACGGGCCGTAGACGATGTACGAGTGGCCGGTGACCCAGCCGATGTCGGCCGCGCACCAGTAGACGTCGTCCTCCTTGAGGTCAAAGATCCAGCGGTGGGTCGTCGCCACACCCAGCAGGTAGCCGGCGGTGGTATGGACGATCCCCTTTGGCTTGCCGGTCGTACCGGATGTATAGAGGATATACAGCATGTCCTCGGACTCCATCGGCTCACAGGGGCAATGGGCCGACGCGTCGGCCATGGCCTGCTGCCAGTCGACCAGCATGCCGGCGGGCAACTCCGCGGCCAGGGCGGGCGCTCCGATGCGCCGCAGCGCCAGCACACGCTGCACGCCCGGCGCGCCGCGCACCGCACTCGCGGCATTCTGCAGCAGCGGCACCACATTGCCGCGGCGGTAAGCCCCGTCCTGGGTGATCAGGACCTTGCACTCGGCATCCACCAGGCGCTCGCGCAGGGCCTCGGCGGAAAACCCGCCAAACACCACGGTGTGCGGTGCGCCAATGCGGGCACAGGCCAGCATGGCCACGGCGGCCTCCGGCACCATACCCATATAGATCCCGACCCGGTCGCCGCGCCGTATGCCCAGCGCCCGCAGCACGTTGGCGCAACGCGCCACCTCACGCTGCAACTGCTGATACGTGATGGTGCGGGTCTCGCCTGACTCGGACACCCAGATGATGGCGGCCTTGTTCCGGCGCGGTCCCTCGCAGTGGCGGTCCACGCAGTTGTCGGCCACGTTGAGCCGCCCGCCGCTGAACCACCGCACATGCGGCACCGCGCCCGTCAAGACTTCATCATAGGGCCGCAACCAACGCAGGCCGGCGGCCTGCTCAGCCCAAAAGCCCACGGGGTCGGCCGCGGCCCGCTCATACAACCCGGGGTCGCGAACGTTCGCCGCAGCGGAAAACTCGGCTGCGGGGGCAAAGACGCGCGTCTCCTCCAACAACGCGTCCAGTCGGTCCTGCCCGGGATCGTCCGTCGCCATCCGACACCGCCCCCGTCCTTACCAAACCGGTCCGGTTCAGCGCCGCGCCCGTGACGTTGGCGGGCCGTCGCGCGATCCAGCCGATGGATATCCGCCGTCACCTTCGCAGCCCTGCCGCGACGCTCCTGCCGCCAGTCGGCGCAGGACAGGCACGCTCGGGCCGGCAATGGGCAGGTGTTGCAGATCCGCGGACGCAGCCCAATACAGATCCCCTTCGCCCTCCGCCGCGAAGGGCTGGACCTCCCAGACCCGGTGGGTAAAGACGTGGCGAAACGGCTCCAGGGCCCGCACCGATCCCAGGCGGATCCCCCGACCCGCCGCCGCGGCCGCCGGATCGACCTCGCCGCCTTCGGCCTCCAGAATGGGAAAGCTCCACATGCCCGCCAAGAGCCCCGTCTCCGGCCGCCGCTCCAAGCCGAAGCGGCCGGCGGCATCGCGCACGGCCAGCAGGAGGACCGGGACGCTCGGCCGCGGCGGCCGTGGCCGCCGGGCCGGCAGTTCCGCCGTGCGGCCGTCGGCCTGCGCGCCACAGCAGCAAAGCAGCGGGCATCGCCCGCACCTCGGCGCGCGCGGCAGGCAGACCAGGGCTCCCAGGTCCATCACCGCCTCGTTCCACGCGGCCCCCTGGCCCGCCGGCACAAACATCCGGGCGAGCGCGTCATCCAGGCGCTCCACCCCGGCGACACGGGCCAACACCCGGCGGGCATTGGCGTCCACCGCCGGTTCGTCGCGGCCAAAGGCAAAGCTGGCCACCGCCGCGGCCATGTATGGGCCAACGCCGGGAAGGCGCCGCAAGTCCGCCAGGCCGGACGGCACCACCCCGCCATGCTCGCGCACGATCTGCCCGGCGGCGGCGTGCAGGTAGCGCGCCCGACGGTAGTAGCCGAGCCCCTGCCACAGCGTCAGCACCTCCTGCAGCGGGGCCGCGGCCAGGGCCTGCGGGGTCGGAAAGCGCGCGCAAAAACGCTCCAGGTACGGCCCGACCGTCGCCGCCTGCGTTTGCTGCAGCATCATTTCGGCGACCAGGACCCGGTAGGGGCTTCGGTCCCGGCGGAACGGCAGGTCGCGGGCATGCCCGCGAAACCACGCCAGCAGGCGCCGCTGGACCTCGGAAAGACGCTCGGGCGACGCGGACGCCACCCCCCCCCTGTGCGGCCCCGCTTCGCGCCGCCGCCGCCGCCACCTGCCGCGCGGACGCCCACGCTGCCAGGATGGCCCTCCACTCAAAACGATCTCCGCCTGCCGGTCTTGCTTCGCTGCCGCCCGCCTTCGTATACTGGCGGCGCGGACGCCGCACGGCGGTCCGCACGGGGGGGGTGGCGTCGTTGGTGACCCTGACGCCTAAGGCGGCCAGCAAGGTGCGCGACCTGCTGGATCAGAAGAAGCGCGACGATTTGGGACTGCGCATCTACATCACGGCCGGCGGTTGCCGCGGCTACAACTACGGCATGGCGTGGGACAGTCCCTCAGACGAAGACCAGGTCTTCGAGCAGGGTGGCGTGCGCGTTGTGCTCGATCCCATGAGTGCGACGCACATGGATGGTGCCGAAGTGGACTATTCCGAGGCGCTGATGGGCGGCGGTTTTACCATCACGAACCCGAACGCCGCGTCCACGTGCGGCTGCGGACAGTCCTTCCGCAGCAAGGACGGCGGGGGTGCGCCCCACGCCTGTGGCTGCGGTCACTAAATCGGCGCGGCCCTCGGCGAATGGCGGCGGGGCATGAGCGATCGCGTTCACGCCCCGCAGGCGGCCCCTGTCTCCCCTTTGTACCCACGGCCGGCCCGGTATCCGGGCCGGCTGATTGCGGTCGAGGGCATCGACGGGTCTGGAAAAAGTACGCAGTTGCGCATGCTGGCGCAGTGGCTCCAGGCGCGCGGCCACGCGGTGTATCTGACGGCGTGGAACTCCTCGGAGTTGGTCCATCGCACCCTCAAGCGAGCCAAGCGGGACCGCACCCTGACGCCGACGACCTTCTCGTTGCTCCACGCCGCCGACCTCGCCGTCCGCCTGGAACGCGATGTCCTGCCGCGGCTGCGCGCCGGCCAACTCGTGCTGGCCGACCGCTGGGCGCCGACCGCCTTCGCCCGGGACCAGGCGCGCTCGCTGGATCTCCAATGGTTGCGCCAGACCTATGCGTTCGCGCCGCAGCCGCACCTGGCCGTCTACTTCCGCGTTCCGGTCGATGAGGCCGTTTCGCGCATTCTCTCCGGGCGCCACCGCCTCCGATACTACGAGGCGGGCAGCGACCTGCATCTGGACCCCGACCCGCCGGTCAGCTTTGGCATGTTTCAGCGCCGGGTGCAAGCGCACTACGAAGCGATGGTCCAGCGCGGCGAACTCGCCGTCCTGGACGGCCTGGCCCCGGTCGCCAGACAGCAGGCCGAGTTGCGCCGTCTGCTCGCGGACATCCTGGAACGACAGCCACGAACATCCGACGTGGTCCTGCCGCGGCAGTGAGCCGGGCCCGGCCTGGCCCCGACGCAGAAAGGGGGGACGCCGGCGCGCCCGGCGGCAAATGGCAACGGCAGCCGAAACGCGGACCCGCAGGGGTCGCTTCTTTGTGATCGAGGGCGGCGACGGCGCCGGCCGCTCCACCCAGGTGCATGACCTGCTGCCCTGGCTGGAAGAACTCGGGTGGCCCGCCGTGCACGTCGGCATCGGCCGCTCGAAGCTGACGCAGCAGGCGCTGCAGGCCTGGCGCGCGGCGCCGGAATCCGGGGTGCACGCCCTGGCGCTGCTGTATGCGGCGGACCTGCACGACCAGGTGGAGCAACGCATCACCGCAGCGCTCGACGCCGGCTTTGCCGTGGTCGCCGACCGCTGGGTGGCAACGGCGATGGCGCGCTGCAGCCTGCGGGGCGCCAACCCCGACTGGCTGCGCGCCATCCTACCCCTTGCGCCGACGCCCGACCGCACCCTGTACCTGCAGACATCCACCCGGGTGCGGCTGGCCCGCGCCATCGCCAAACGGGGCATGCCGTCCTTCATCGAAGCCGGCCGCGACCTGGGCCTGGGTGGCGACCCCCTGCGCAGCTTCCTGCGTTATCAGGAGCTGCTCGACCGCAGCCAGCGCCAACTCGGGGCGCCCCTTGGCGACGGTTGGCAAACGATCCCGGCCGACGGCGCAGCCGACACGATCCAGGCGGCCCTGCGCCAGGCCCTGATGCCGCTGCTGACGACGCCGGCGGTGGATGCGGATGGCTGACGCCCGCCTGCAGCGCCCGGCCCCGGCCGCGCGACCCGAGTGCCCGCCCGACCTGTCGAGGTTCACGCCGGCCGTGCGGGCCGTCGGCGAAAAGTATGGGTACGACGCGGCCCACGCCGAGCAGGTCGCCAAACTGTCCCAGGGCCTGTTCGTGGGCCTCCAGCGCCTGCACGGGCTGGACCCGGCGTGGGCCGTGCTGCTCGGGCACGCCGCGCTGCTGCACGATATCGGCTACTTCGTCCAGGCCCGCCGCCACCACCGCCACAGCCGCTACCTGATCCTGCAGGACGGCCTGCTGCACCCCTACCCGGAGCCGTGGCGCCGCTGCCTGGCCCTGATCGCGGGCAACCACCGCAAGCGGCCGCGGCCGGCACCGCGCGACTGGCCGCGCAGCAGGGCCCGCAGCGCGCAGGCCCTGGCGGCCCTGCTGCGCGTGGCGGACGGCTTGGACTACAGCCACGACTCCAGCGCGCGTCTGGCCAAGATACAGATGACCGGCGGACGGGTTCAACTGCGCGTCGCCGGACTCCCGCTGCGACCGGACAGCCGCACGCTGGAGCGCAAGGCCCGGCTGTTCGCCCAGGTGTTCGCCGTCCCGGTCGTGTTTTCCGCCAGCGCCAGCGCCTGAATCACCCAATCCACCGCAGGGGGGGAGGACCCACGCTCGGCATCATCGACCTCGGCAGCAACACCGTCCGGCTCTCCATTGTCGAACTGCGCCCGGACGGCGCCTACCGGGTCCGCCACGAAGAAAAGGCCGTCCTGCGCCTGGCGGCGCGCCTCTCCCCCGACGGCAGCCTCGGCCCCGAAACCACCGCGGCCACGGTGGCGGTCGTGCGCGGCTTCGCGGCCATCGGCGCCGATTGGGGCGTGCGCCGCTGGCTGGCCGTGGGAACGGCCGCGGTGCGTGCCGCCACCGACGGGGCCGCGCTGCTGACCGCCGTCCGGGAGCAGACCGGCATTCCGATCTCATTGCTCAGCGGCACGCAGGAAGCCGAACTCGGACTGATCGGCGCGCTCAACACCCTCGCCGAAGCCGACGGCTGGCTCGTGGACATCGGCGGCGCCAGCACCGAACTGACGCGCTTCCGGGGGCGCCGCGCCCAGGGCAGCGTCAGCCTGCCCCTGGGCGCCGTGAACGCCGCCCGCCGCTTCCAGTTGGAAGACCGGGCCCCTGCGGGAGCCGTCCGCGAGCTCGACCGGACCCTCGCAGCAACGCTGGCCGCCGCGGCGCCCGCTGGCGCCTGGCCCACCCCTGAGCCCGGAGCCACCCTCGTCGGACTGGGCGGCACGGTGCGCGCCCTGGCCAAGCTCGACCGCCGCGAGCGCCGCTACCCGCTGAGCCTCACCCACCACTACTCCCTGGACCCGGCGCGCGTCGCGACGATGGCGCAGCGTCTTGCAGGCATGTCCACCCGCGAGCGCCTGCGCCTTTCCGGCATGTCGGCCGATCGCGCCGACCTGATGGCCGCCGGCGCCGCGATCCTCGCATGGGTCGTCGACCATCTGCGGCCCCGGCGCCTGGTCGTGAGCGGCAGTGGGCTGCGGGAAGGCCTCTTCTACCGCCACGTGCTGGCCGATCGGCCGGGACACCTATTCGCCGATGTGCTGGGGGCGAGCGCGCGCAACCTGGAGCACCTGCACGGCGTCCCGCCCGCGCGCGCCGATCGGCTCGCCGCCGTCGCGGATGCGCTTTGGTCCGGTCTGGCGCCGCTGGTCGCCGCACCCGCAGACCTCGCGCGACTGGCGCCCGTTGCCGCGCGGCTGCGGGAGACCGGCACCGCGCTGGGCTATTACGACTGGCCGCGCCACACCTTCTACCTGCTGCGCGAGGGCCGCATCTTCGGAGTCGACCACCGCGAACGGCTCATCCTGGCGGCGGCGGCGGGATTCGAAAGCGCCGGGCGCCTGCGCGCCGCCCTCGCGCCGTATGCGAGCCTGCTCACGCCCGAGGATGTGCGTCTGGCCGAGGCCATGGGCGTGACCGCCGCCCTCGCCCACGCCCTGGACCGCGATTGCCTCTGCGACGCACTGCCCCTGCAACTCACCATCCTGCCGTCCGCCGTCCGCATTGGCCCCGGCCGCCCCAGCCAGGGTCAGGCGGTCGCCGCGCTCAGTGCGGACTTCCGCAAGTGCTTTGCGCGGGCCCTGGCCGTGTCCGCCGACCCACCCGCCTGAGGCACGACCACGGCCAGGGGCACCGTTGCCGGCCCGCGCGGCGCCGTCAGGGCACCTGCGCCTTGCCGCGATAACAAAGGCCGCGCCGGGCGTCGACCGTGAGGATCTCGCCCGTGTGCACCCGCTCGGTCGCACCGATGACCCCGACCACCAGCGGGACGCCCAGTGCCAGACTGCGCAGGGCGACCGGAGAGGTCTGGCTCAGGTCCTCCGTGATCACCGCCCCGGCCCGCTCGACCAGCGGCAGCCACATCTCGCCCCCGTCCACCAGCACGACGATGTCGCCGGGCTGGGCGGTGGCGATGTCGTCGACGCCCCGCGCCAGGGCGGCGGGCGCGGTCACCGCCTTGGCGCCCATGCCGGTGCCTCGCAACACCACGTCCCCCACCGTCAGCACCTTCAGCATGTTGGTGCTGCCGTGCACCACGCCCGGCGCTCCGGCCGTGATGACCACCAGGTCCCCCTGCTGGATGACACCGCGATCGAGGGCGGCGCCGACCGCCCGCTCAAGGGTCCGTTCCGTCGTGGTGTCCCGCGCCGAGGCCACGGGAAGAACACCCCAAACGACGCTCAGGTGCCGGACCACCTCCGGCCGCGCCGTCATGGCCAGGATGGGGTTGCGCGGCCGATACTTCGCCACCGCGCGTGCCGTGAGCCCCGTCTCGGTCACCGTCAGGATGGCCGCCGCCGCGAGGTTCTGCGCCGCAACGGCGGTGGCGTAGCTGATGGCGTCGGTGACCGTCGTCCCGGATGCGGCGGCGCGGCGCGCCAGCATCTCGCGGAACGGCAACGCCTGCTCCGTCCGCTCGGCAATGCGCGCCATGGTGCGGACCGCATCGAGCGGATAGCGGCCGACCGCCGTCTCCGCCGACAGCATGACCGCATCGGAACCGTCGAAGATGGCGTTGGCCACGTCGGACGCCTCGGCGCGCGTGGGGCGATTGTGGCTGACCATGGACTCCAGCATCTGCGTCGCCGTGATCACCGGCTTGCCGGCGTCCAGACACTTGCGGATCAGCTCTTTCTGCACCAGGGGGACCTCTTCGGCCGGCATCTCCACCCCAAGGTCGCCGCGCGCGACCATCAGGCCGTCGGAAGCGCGCAGGATCTCCTCGGCGTGCGCAACCCCCTGTTGCGTCTCGATCTTGCTGATCACCTGCACGCGTCCGCTGGCGCAGCCGCACTCCTCCAGCAGCCGCCGGACCGCAAAGACGTCCTCGGCGCTGCGGACAAAGGAAGCGGCCACAAAATCGGCGCCAAGCCGCGCGGCCAAGCGGATGTCTTCCACGTCGTCGGGCTGCAGGGCGGGCATGTCCAGCTCAATACCTGGAAGGTTGACCTTCTTGCCCGACAGCAGCGTCCCGCCCACCTCAACCTCACAGACGATGGCCCCGTCGCGCACCTCGATGCAGCGCAGGGTCAGGTTGCCGTCGTCCAACAGCACCTGTTGGCCCGGGCGCACGTCCCGCGCCAGACCCGGATCGTTGACCCCCACCCCGCCGGCGTCGCCCGGACGCGGCGTGGGATACAGCCAAAAGCGCTGCCCCGGCTCCAACGCAACGCTGCCGTCGGCAAAGGCGCCGATCCGCACCTCGGGGCCACGGGTATCGACCAGAACGCCCAGTGGGCGGTCGACCGCCGCATCCCGGGCCGCCAAAACGGTGTGCAGCCGCCTTTCGAACGCCTCCCTGCCGCCGTGCGACAGATTGAGGCGGGCCACATCCATACCCGCCGCACACAATGCCGCGAGCATGCCGGGGCTCTCACTCGCCGGTCCAATCGTCGCCACGATCTTCGTCCGCCGCAAACCTCCGCCCTGGTGCATCCCGCGCCGCCGGTCCACCCGGAAGGCGCGTCCGCCCGACCAGGTTCCGCCCCTTCCAGCCTTCGAATTTGCCCTCACGGGCTCAGGCACGGGCGGGCTGCTGTGTGGCCGCCAACCGCCGATCCGGCGTCCACCGCGGTATCCGGAGCACTCCGCCCGGCGCACGGATCACGCCGACAGAATGCGCGCCAGTTCGTGCAGCGCTGGGTCCAGGTGGCGCCGGCCCGCCGTCGCCGATCGCAACGGCACGCCAACCTGCACACTTCCCTGGACCGCCGCCATCAGGCCGTGGTGTCCCTCCATCAGGAACTCCACCGCGGCCGCTCCCAACTGACTGGCCAAATTGCGGTCCACCGCCGTCGGCGAACCGCCCCGCTGCACGTGTCCAAGGATCGTCACGCGCGTTTCGAGCCCGGTGGCCCGCTCGATCTGGGTGCCGAGGTCCACGGCATGCCCGGCACCCTCGGCGACGATCACGATGTTCTGGCGCAGACCGCGTTCGAGGCCGCGACGCAGCCGCCGACAGACCACATCCACGCTCCAGGGGATCTCCGGCACAAGGATCGTCTCCGCCCCGCAGGCCAGCCCCGTCGCCAGCGCGAGAAACCCCGAGTGGCGGCCCATCACCTCGACGACGAAGGTGCGCTCGTGCGCGGTCGCCGTATCGCGCACCCGGTCCACGGCATCGACCGCGGTGTTCAGCGCCGTATCAAAACCGACCGTGGCTTCCGTGCCCGCCAGATCGTTGTCGATCGTCCCCGGGATGCCGACGACCGGCAGGCCCAGCGACTCCAGGGCGGCACAC
The DNA here is from genome assembly GCA_027335515.1 of Clostridia bacterium. Next base: position 12,631 of record DAHWHT010000110.1, on the reverse strand, counting down.
CCGCGCAGACTGCCGTCCCCGCCAACGCACACCAAACCCTCGACGCCCTGACCGCGCAGGTTGGCCAAACCGGCCGCCTGCCCCTGCGGTGTGAGGAACTCCGCGCACCGGGCCGTCAGAAGCATCGTGCCACCGCGATGGATGATGTCGTGCACGGATTCGGTCTCAAGCGGCTGGAACTCCTCGCGCAGGAGCCCGTAGAAACCGCGGCGGATCCCGATCACCTCGACGCCGAAGGCCACGGCGCGCCGAACGACCGCTCGCACCGCCGCATTCATGCCGGGGGCATCCCCCCCGCTGGTCATCACCGCGATCCGGCGCACGGCGGCCCCCTTCCCACACCCAGCCCCTGCGGCCACGAGACCGTTCCAGTGGTTCGCCACAGCCGGCACGGCTCCTCCGTCGCGTCCCGCGCAGGCCGCCCCGCGCCACCCCACCCGCCCTTACACGCCGCCATGTCCGCCCGGACGCGTCATCGGCTATGCTTACACGGGGCAGCCGCTCCGGGAGGGGCCGATGTCGCGTGCCTGTGGTCGAGCCCGTCCCGCAGGCCCCATCCGTGCACATCGTGCTTCAGGATGGCCTGCCAGCCAGCGCCGGCAACCGCGTTACCGCCGACCGTCTGCGCCAGGCCCTAGAGGCCCACGGCGCACGCGTGTTCCTGCATGAGGTGGCCGATCTCCGCCGACAGCCGCCGCCAGGACCGCGCAGCGTCGTCCACGCACTGCACGCCGTCCGCGCCGGCATTGCCGCCCTGGATTGGGCCGACGCGGCGCCCGTCGTCTGGACCTTCACGGGCACCGACCTCGATCCCGATCAGTGCCGCACCCTGGAGGGAGGGGCGTCCGAAGCGGTCTCCGCCTGCGTAGCCTACCACGAAGCCGCGCGGGACGACGTCGCCGCCTGCCTGCCGGGACTCGCCCCGCGCCTGCACGTCATTCCACCCGGGGTGCCCGTGCCGTCCCGCCCTACCCCCAACGCACGCAGCGGCACGGACGAGGCGGTCCTGCTGCTGCCTGCCGGCCTGCGGCCCGTCAAGGAACCGGACCTCGCCCTGGCGCTCGTCGCCGACCTCGCCGCCCGCGGCAGCGCGGCGCGCCTGCTGATCGCGGGCCCCGCCAGGGACGAGGCGTTTGCGCGGCCCTTCCTGGAGCGCGCGGCGGCCAACGGGCACGCCACCTACCTCGGCGAGGTGCCCCATGGCGACATGGCCCGCCTGTATGCCCAGGCCACACTGGTGCTCAACACGTCCCGCATGGAGGGCCTCTCCAACGCCGTCCTTGAGGCCATGGCGGCCGGATGCGCCGTGTTGGCAACGGACATCGCCGGCAACCGGGCCGCCATCCGCCACGGAATGGACGGCTGGCTGTCCCCACCTTCGGGGCTGGCGTCGGCGGCGCTGCGTCTGTGCGCCGACGCGTCCCTGCGTGCGCGGCTGGGGGAGGCCGCGCGGCAGTCGGTGGCGCAGCGCTTTTCGGTCCGCGCGGAGACCGAGGCACACCTGCGGTTGTATCGAAGCCTGGTGGCGACCCCAGACCTCTGCGGCCATGGCGGTACCCGTCCGCTCTGAGGCCGACGTACCGTCCCTGCGCCGACGATCACGGGAAAAGGGGGTGCGGCCCGGGCGCCGCGCGGGCGCACGGGCGACCGGTGGATGGCAGCAGCCGAGGTGGCCCTGCGCCTGGACACGGAGGACTTCCTGACGCCGGAGAGCGACGCCGCGCTGGCTGCCATCCTGGATGTCCTGGAAGCCAACGACGCCCCGGCCACCTTCCCCGTGGTGGCGCGCAAGCTGGAAACGTGGCAGGCCCGACCCGACGGCAGGGCCCTGCGCCGGCGCCTGGCGCGCCACGCCGTCGGCTACCACTCGGCGACCCACAGCCTCCATCCGACCATCGCGGAAGAGGCGTCCGGGTTGACGTGGCTGGAGGCCCAGGCCGCCTTCGCGGCGCGGGAAGCGGCCGGGTTTGCACAGGTGCGGGAAGCCTTCGGCCCACCCGCCTGCTACACCCAGCCCGGCGGCAACTGGACCGCGTCCGCGCTTGCGGTCCTGCGCCGCTGGGGCGTCCCCTGTGAATACAGCGAGGGCTGGAACAGCTACATCGATTGTGGCACCGTCCCGGTGCACTACGCCGGCCTGCTGCACTGGTCCGCCCCGGTCGCGGCGCCCAAGCCATTCCTGACCGCACTGCCTGCGGCGCTCGACGCGGCCCTGGATCAGGTGCGTGCCGCCCTGGCCGCACGGGCCCACGACGACCCTCCGGTGAACGTGGTGGCCCACCCGACCGAACTGTGCACCACGGCCTTCTGGGATGCCGTCAACTTCGGGCGCGGCCGCATGCCGCCCCAAAGCGACTGGCGCCCCGCGCCACTGCGCCCGGAGGCGGAGATCGCGGCCGCCGCCGCCGCCTTTGCCCGCTACATCCAGACCTTGCGTCGCGAGGGTGTGCGGTTTGTCACCATCCGCGACCTGGTCGCCCGCCATCCGGACCGTACGGCGGACCTGACCCTGGAGTCCGCCGAGGTGACCGCGTTCGCCCCGTTGGTCCACGACGCCGCGACGCCGCTGCAACGCGGTGGTATCGCGCTATCGGCCGCCGAAACGCTGTGCCTCCTGTGCCGTCGACTCTCGGACCCGCCCGGGCCGCTGCGGGTCGCAAGCTGCGACGGTCCGGGCGAGCCGCCGCCGCCTGCGCCCCGTGGCGGCGCCGACCGCACCGCGCTCGCGGCGGCCGCCGCCGGGTTGCTGCGCTTCGTGGACGGCCACGGCCGGCTGCCCGCCGCCGTGACCGTCGGCCAAACCGCCGTCGGCCCCGCCGAGTTCCTGGGGGCCGTATCCCGTGCCGTCGCCGATCCCACGGCCACCAGCATCCCTTGGCGACCGTGCCCGCTTCTGCCGGCCGAGTGCGTCAAACCGCCCGAGCGGCTCCACTGGGACTGGGCGGTCTTCCCCGCAGATTTCCGCCCGCTGCGCCTTTGGGAGGCGGCGCGGCTGCAGACCTGGACCCTCCGCCCCGCCCCCACCCTCAACGCCCGGCCGACGGGATCCTGGCAGCGCTGGCTCCCCCGCGCGACAGGATCCCGCGCCGAATGAGGGGCCGCCGCCGGCCCCCGTAGCGCGCGGTGGGCAGGGATCCAGCAACGCGCACCGCTCCGCAGGCGCCGGTCACCCCCCACGGCACGACCGCCCGTCCGTCAGGTGAGCAGTACCCGCCGTTCCGGTTCCGTCCGGAAGGTCGCATGCTGGCGGATCAGCTCCATCAGCCGCTTCTTACCCTTGATCGAACCGATCATCACCGCTCCGACCAGGCGGTTCTCGCTAAAGAACAACCGCCGGTAGCTGCGGGCGTCCAGGTCGCAATGCGTTATCGTCTCCGCGTCCGGCAGGGTCTCGGGCGTCACGCCCAGGACGGAAATGATGGTATCGAACAGACCGCTCTGATAGGTCGGCACGTCCACATACGGCGTCTTTGCACCCAGCAGATTCAGGGCGGCGGTACGGCCGTGGGCCAGGGCGTTGTCCCAGGTCCCCATCAGGTGGTGCGCCCCGGTGACCTGGTCCGCATACTCCGCGATGTCTCCGGCGGCAAAGATCCCCGGGACGTTGGTGCGCAAACAGGCGTCGGTCACGATGCCCTTGCGGATCTCGACGCCGCTGCCGGCGAGGAAGTCCGTGTTCATGGTCAACCCGAGGCCGGCACCGATCAGTTGGCAGTCGATCGTATCGCCGCCGGTCGTGACCACACCCGTCGCCAGCCCGTCGGCGACGCGAACGCTCGCGACCTCCTGGCCGTGCACCACCTGCACCCCGTGGGAGGCGGCGATGCGGTCCACCAGTTCGCCACCCTGCTCGTCCAGCACACGGCGCAGCCAGCGCGGGCCGCGGATGAGCCAGACGACCTCCAGCCCGCGCACCCGAAACGCCTCCGCCAATTCATAGGAGATGAACGAGCCGCCCACGGAAACGGCGCGACGGCTGCGCTCGATCTGCTGGCTCAGCGCGACCGTCTCGTCGAAGTATTGGAAATTCAGGCTGTTTGGCGCATCCCCGCCCCCAACCGGCAGACGGTTGGGACGGCCGCCGGTCGCCACCAGCAATCCGTCCCAGGCAAGCTCCTGACCGTGGTTGGTGGTCACCGTCCTGCCGTGGAGATCGACCGCCGTCACGCGGGTCTCCCGCAGGAGCCGGATGCCGGCGTCGGCGTGCCACTCCACCGAGCGCAGAAAGACCTTGGACTGGGGCACCTCCCCCTTGAGCATCCGGGGCAGGGCAACACGGTTGTATAGCGGATGGGGCTCCTCGGTGATCAGGGTCACCGAGCAGGTGGGATCCTGCTTGCGCAGCACCTCGGCACAGGTCGTGCCCGCCGCGCCGTTACCGATAATGACGAAGCGCCTTACACGGGATTGTTCCAAGACCGTCTACCCTGGCCTGGCGCACGGCCGCACCGACCGCCACCCTCCAGGTCCACGCCCCTTTCGTCCCCGAATGTGGGCCACGGCCCGATGCGACGGCGGCCCGGCGGAGAAACCACGGCAGGCACCCTTGACCAGCGCAGCGAACCCGCCGACGGACGGTATCCGCACGGGGGGATCGCCGATGCCGGAAAACGGAACCGAGCCGACCGCCGAGCGCAGGGACGCCGCCGAGGGATTCACGGTTGCCACCGCCAACCGCATGCTGCCGTACCTGCGCACCACCCTGGCGGAGGTCCGGACCCACGTCCAGGCGATGCGGGACCTCCAGGCGGAAATCGAACGCCTGCAGGCCGTGGGGTACCGCGCCTCCGGGGAACCGATCCTCGCCGCCGACAGCCGTGCCTGCAGCGAGCGCCTGGAAGCGCATCGGGCCGCCGGCGAGCAACGGTTGCGCGAGATCGCCGCCCGCGGCTGTCTGGTCAAGGACATCCACTCTGGACTCTGCGACTTCCCGTCGGTGGTCCGCGGTGAGCCCGTGCTGCTGTGCTGGCGCGACGACGAACCCACCGTCGCCCACTACCACGGGTACCAGGACGGCTTCGCCGGCCGACGGTCGATCCCGCCCGGCACCCCCTGAGCGCCTCCGGAACCGCTCCCCGTTTATACCATGGGCCGGGACGCACGCGTGTCGCCGGTGGGCGGCCCGGCGCGCCCCGCCCGCACACCCCTCCGCCCCGCTCAGGGCAGGCGGCGCAGGCGAACGTCGATCACGGCGGCCTGACCGCGCAGCCACGACCGGTCGGATGCGGGCAGCAGCGCCTGCAGTCGCTTCAACCCCTTGGCCCCCTCGCCCAGAACCTGGTAGTCGTAGTATGCCCCGAGCAGGGCCGGACCCGCACAGGACGCCAGTTGCGTGTGGCACGGCAATGCCCGCCGCAGCTCCGCGTCGCGCCGCGCCAGATCCGCGCGCAGCGGACCCGGATAGGCGGCCGCAGCCGCCCCATACAGGCCGACCGCCCCCTGCTGGGCGTATGCCCAGACCGAGGGCACCAACACCGGACGGCCGCCCAGATAGGCGGCGGTCCGCTGCGTGACCAAGACCCGCGGATACAAGTCCCCCACCGCCTGGGGACGCGGGTAGCGGAGGTCGTCCCCCCGGATCGGCAACTGACCCACGAGGTGTCCGTGGCGGCGGCCGAGTTGGAAGACGAACGCCTCACCCTGCCGCAGCGGTCCGGGCCCGTTGTAGTAGGAGACCAGGACCATGGCGGTGCCGTGCCCCAGCAGATCGCCGCAGTAGGTCGGGTAGGTGCCGAAGCTGAACGGCGGCAGCGGCAGCGGCGACAGCCTGCGGCCACCCTTGCCGGTGATCGTCAAGGTGGTGCGATCACCGGCAAAGGTGCCGGCAGACGGAGCGTGCCGCCCCCGGACCACCGACCACCGGACGCGGTACGATCCGCAGTTCCCCTGGCCCCGCTGCGGCCCGGTCCCCGCCAGGGTCGCCTGCAGGTACGTCATCGCCGGCGGGGGCAGCATACCGCCGGCGGCCAAACGGGCCGAGGTACCGCGCGCCACCACGATAAACCCGGCCTGACCGGTGCGGGTGCTCCGAGCCCCGCGCACCCGCACCGCCACCGGCACGTAAAGCCCACCCGCCTGGGGGTGGATGCCCGCGGTCGAGACCGTCGCCCGCGCCCCGGCCGGCAGGGGATCCGAAGCCTTCCAGGCGGCCTCCGGGTGCGTGCGGCGCCAGGTTCGCGACCACAGCGCGTACGCGTCGGACCAGCGGCCGGCGGCGGCCGCGGCGAAATACCCTTGGATCAGGCGCGCGGCAGCCGCCGCCGACGGCGGCGCGACCGCGGCGGACGTGGCGGAAAGGCTCGCGGCGGACCGCGCCGACCCCGAAGCGGCGCAGCCCGCCAGCATCAACCCGGCAAGCGCCATCCCATACATCCGGCGCAACCCGTGCCGCCCCATCTCAGGTCCGGCCGGCCGGCCTGGACACCAATGTCGCGTCCACCACCAGGCGCCACTGCGCAAGCAGCCCAGAGCAGGTCACCAACTGCAGCGTCGCCGGCCCGCGGTGCCTCGGCGCCACGGCGTTGAAATCCGTCGGCGCGATGCGCTGACTGCCGGTGACCCGATACACGTAGGTCCCCTTGGTGGTGCGCAAATCGATGGCCGCCCCGGGCTTCAGTCGGTCGAGGTGCAAAAAGACGGCCCCCCAGATGTTCAGGTGACCGAAGATCACGACGTTGCCCGCCTGGCCCGGCAGGACGCTCGCCTGGAGGTGGGCCGGCCCCTCCCGCAGCAGCCGGGACCAGTTGTCCGGCGCGTAGGTCAGCCCCTGCAACACGAAACTATCCACCGAGATCGCCGGGATCCGCAGCTGGGCGAGAACCCCGCCCGGCGGAACCGCACCCGCGGGATGGCCGCCGGCCGGCGTCGACCGCGGCCGGGCAGGAGACACCGGCGCGGAACGGGACGGCGTCGGGCCCGACGCGGGGGTGCCCGACGCGCCCGCGGCGGCCAGGCGATGGTGGAAGTGGTTGGCCTCCACGCGCTGGGCCCGGGCCGTCCACCAGCCGGACCACACGGGAACGGTGAGGGCGACGACCCCACCAAGGATGCATCCGACCGCGAGCGGAACGCGAACCGCCTCCCAGGAAAGGCGCCGCGCCTGCCGCGTCCACCGGCCCAGGAACGCGCCCAACCCACCGAGCCCCCATCCGCGGATGACGTCCTCAAACGCCAGCACTGGGGCGAGCCTAGCACATCCGCCGGCCCGCGCCCAGACGCCGTGGGACTCACGCCAGGATCCCCTCCACGGCGGCCCCGTCCAGGCGGCGCAGGACCGCCAGCACCAGACGCACCGTTGCCTCAAGATCCTGGCGGTGCACCACCGCGGCCGCGCTGTGAATGTAGCGGGTGGCAAAACCGAGGGCGATCGACGGCACCCCCTGACCGGCGAACTGCATGCGTCCGGCGTCCGTGCCCCCGCCGGCCATCACCTCCCACTGCAGCGGGATGCCTTCGGCGGCGGCCGTGTCCGCGACGAGATCGCGCAGCCGCGGCTGCGGCAGCAGCGAAGCGTCGTACGCCAAGAGCAGCGGCCCCTTGCCGAGCTTACCCCGGGCCTCCTGCGCCGTCATTCCGGGGGTGTCGCCCGCCACGCCCACATCGAGCGCGATGGCGATATCGGGCAGCACCTGCCGCGCCGCGACGTCCGCGCCGCGCAGGCCCACCTCCTCCTGCACGGTCGCCACACCGCAGACCGTGTTGGGGTGCGCGGCGCCCGCCGCCAGCCGGCGCATCACCTCCGCCAGCACGGCGCAGCCGGCGCGGTCGTCAAGCGCCTTGCCCATCAGATAGTCGGGATTGCGCAGCCGCGTGAACGGGCACACCGGCAACACGGGGTCGCCCGGCCGCACCCCAAACGCCTCCGCCTCCGCCCGGCCGCCGGCACCGATGTCGATGAACATGTCCTTGCGCTCCACCGGCTTACCGCGATCCGCCGCCGGCAGCACGTGGGGCGGCTTGCTCCCGACCACCCCGGGGAGCACCCCGGAGCGCGTGTGCACCGTGACCCGCTGGGCCAGCATGACCTGCTCCCACCAGCCCCCAACCGTCTGGAAGCGCAGGAATCCCTCGTCGGTGACGTCGGAAACGACAAAGCCAATCTCGTCCATGTGCGCCGCCAACATGACGCGCGGCCGCGGTGCGCCGCCCTGGCGCGTGCAGGAGAGATTGCCCATGCCATCGCGCGCCAACGTGCCGCAGGGGCCCAGCAGGCGCGCCATCACGGTCCGCACGGCCCCCTCCTGACCCGACACCCCGCCAACCTCGGCCAGTTCCTCCAGATCCGCCACCAAGCGATCGCCGCCATCCGCATCCGCCACCACGCCCGCCCCCTCGCCGCGCCGGGCTCCGGCGCAAATCGGGTCTTCTCCGGCGGACCGCCCGCAGTCCCCCGCCTCAGCCCTGCGGGCGGGACGCGGGCGCCCCCACCGCCGCCAGCGCCGCCAGCAGGTCGCTCGCGCCGCCGGCCAGCCAATCGGCGCCGCCGGCCGCGAAGCGCTCCGCCGCCGCCGCACCCGGCGCCCCCCCCAGAATCCCCACGAAGTCGACCGACCCCAACCCGGCGTCGACCTCCACCCGGTAGCGCCGCACCGCATCCAGATCGTCGGGCATATCCCCGGCAAAGAGCGCGCAACGCGCACCACTTTCCTGCAGCAGCACGCGCAGGCCCCCCGGATCCGGCTTGCGCCACGGGCCGCTGGAGGTCTGCCGCCGCTCCGGCGGAAAAAGCCCCTCCAGGCCGGCGTTGCGCAATCCAAAGCCGGTCTCGCCGTCGTTGCGGCCGGTGTAGAGGCCGAGCCGACCGCCCCAGGGCGCAAGCGGCCCCGCGGCGACCAGCGGCGACTCCAGACGCCAGAGGCCCGGCCCGTGGGTGAACCGCGGCCGGACCCCAAACAGGGCCTCGCACGCCTCGTCGCCGCCGTAACGCTCCGCGCAGACCTGGGTCACCCACTGCGGGTGCCAGGGGCGCGGCTCGCCACACAGCTCCCGCACCGCGCGCAGCCCGCCGCCGCGCCGGGCCACCTCGCGGCAAAAACCCGGGAGATCCGCAGGGTGTGTCTGGGTCCGCCACCAGGCGCTGTAGAGGCAAACGGCCTGCGCGAGTTCCCAATCGTCGTTGAAGCCACCGGCGGCCTTCCAAAGGGAAAGGTCGCCGGCGCGCACCGGACTGGCCGTCAGGCCCCACTGCGTCCGACAGTACCAGTCGCAGGCCGCTTCCACCGCCTGCGGGTAGCTGCGGCGCGCATCGAGCAGCACCCCGTCGATGTCGAACACCAGAAAATCCACCCGCGCCAGGGACTGCAAATCCACGCCCCCGCGCCCCCAGAGACCGGGTGCCGCCTGCGCATAGCCATCCGGGATTCGCACCCAGCCGCCCCCCGTCCCCGCGCCGCCTTCCTATTCCCGCACCACCTGCATGTTCCTCCGAACCGACCGGCCGACCGCGGCCAAAGCGCACGCCGCGGCCGCGCCGCCACCACTCCGATCCCAGTTCATACATGACGAGGCGCGCGGGGACGGTCGCCTTCAGGTGACCGCGGACCAAGCGGCGGCGCTCGAACAAACGAGCCGGGACGTCACCGCCGCATTCCATTTCATCTGCCGTATCGGCTGGGGCGCCAACGAGGGCAACGGTGTTCGCCTGTACCAGGCTACATATCACAAGGCCAACGCGGCCCATCGTACATCTATGTGGGCCGAGATCAGCCAGGATCCCTTGCTGCGGTGCTGTGCGAGGCGGCTCGATTCGGTGCCTGTCACCACACGCATCCGCAGGTGATGGAACGTCCGCTCCTTTCTCCTGATGACAGGACTCTAGCCCTGCACTGCCGTCCGTCTTGTCATACCGTCGGCCCTGCGCCATGGGTGTGCCACAGATTTGTGGGATGAAGGAGAGGCTGCGACGCGGTCGGTATTCCCCTTACGGTGATGGTGGACTGCCGGAACGAACCGGTCAGGCTCGGTTGGAGGCCGTCGGGGTCCGGCACCAAGACCACTACACGGACGCCGAAGTCGGCCCGCCGCGGGCCTGCGGTGGAAAGGGGGGGCCGCGATCGACGTCGCGGAGATCCCTGCGGCCGCGTTGGCAGGGATGGACGGCTGGCAGCGCACCGTCGTATGGCGGTCGAGCCCGGAGGTCGCCACGTGGCGGCTGCGCTCACCGGACGGGGTGGTCCGCTATCTCAAGGTTGCTCGGGGCGGTCGCGGACGGACGCTGGGCGAAGAACGGCGGCGCATGGAATGGGCCGCGCCCTATGTGCCGGTGCCCACCGTGCTCACCGGTGGATCCAACGCCGCGGCGGAATGGCTCCTCACGGCGGCGCTCCCGGGAGCGGATGCGACGGTTCATCCACTCCGCCGGGACCCCGCGCGCCTGGTGCCCATGCTGGCCTGCGGCCTGCGCCGTTTTCACGATGCCCTTCCCGTCGACTCCTGCCCCTTCGACTACCGGCTGGAAGGCGCATTGCGCCAGGCCCGGCGGCGCGTGGCGGACGGTCTGGTGGCCGAGGGGGATCTGCACGCCGATCACGGCGGGCTCCCGCCAGCGGCAGCCCTGGCCCAACTGGAAGCCCTGCGGCCTGCAGGCGAGAACGTGGTGGTGTGCCACGGCGACTACTGTTTGCCCAATGTGCTTGTGACGGAACAGGGCGTTGCCGGATACGTTGACTTGGGAAGGCTTGGCCTCGCCGACCGTTGGTGGGACTTAGCCGTCGCCGCATGGAGCGTCCAATGGAATCTCGGTGCCGACTGGGAGGACGTCTTTTTCGCGGCTTACGGAGTCCCGCGCGATGCTCGGCGCGTCGCGTTCTATCGGTTGCTGTATGACCTTCTGACATAACGTGCCACTTCCGTGCCGCGTCGGGCCGGCGGATCCGCCCGGCCAGCTTAGCCCTCAACCCCGAGACAACCGGCACTCCGATGTAGCTACCCAGGCCGCTCCCGGCGCCGCCGCGTGCCGCCGCGTGGGCGATCGTCAGGTTCCGGTTCTCGATGGTCACCGTCCCCGCGGGGAACGTCGCCGGCCTGACGCCGACGACGTTCGGCTGACGCGGGAGCAGATGGCCGTCCTGTTGGCGCGGGCGCTGAAGCTGACGAAGACGGCGACGCTTTACTTCAGCGACGACGCGGCGATCGGCGCCTGGGCGGTGAAGGGCGTGGAAGAGGCTGTAGCGGCCGGGTACATCGACGGCTTCCCGAACGGCAGTTTCCAGCCGCTCGATACGACAACGCGGGCGCAGGCGGCGAAGGTGTTGGCGATGGTGCTGAGCAAGAGAGCCGGCACCTCAAGGTCCGGTGGAACCTCGGGCGGCTGAAAAGGCGGCACCGCTTGACCCAAGTCCGACACGAGGTGGCCCCGCGGTGCAGAGCCGACGGGGCCGCCTGCGCTCCCGGCCGGTGCGGCGAAGGGGGGCGGACATCCCAAGCGGACGGCTGACGCGCCTTTCACCGTCCGGCTCACCAGGCGGCCAGAGGGTTTCCTACGGGTCGAGGCACAGGGTCCACAACGGCAGGCGTGGTAGACTAACCGCAGGACGGCTCGATAGGAGGTCCCGCCCGTGAGCACCACGACGAAGGCGAAGAAGCCGTGGACCGCCGACGAACTCTGCCGGCTCCCCGACAGCTGGCGCTACGAGATCGACGAGGGGGAGCTGGTCATCATGAGCCCCGCAGGCCGGCGCCACAGCCGTCTGACCAACTGGATCGCACATGCAATCACCGGCTTCGTCCATCAACACGCACTTGGCGAGGTCGAGAGCGGCGAGTTTGGCTTCTACCTCCACCGCACCCCCGACACCCTGCGCGGCATCGACGTGGCCTTCTACTCCAACGAGCGCGTCCAGCAGATGGGCGACGACGACGAAGGCTTCCCCGACGTGCCGCCCGACCTCGCCGTCGAAGTCCACCTGCCCGACGAGCAAGACATGCAGCGCAAGGTGCAGCAGTACCTGACCGCTGGCGTCCGCTCCGTCTGGGTCATCGACCCGCGCAAGCGGACCTTGACCCAGCACCGGCCCGGCGAGGAGCCGGCGAGCATCACGGACAAGGACGCCGCCGTGCGCGAGCCCGTGCTGCCGGGGTTCGAGTGCCGGTTGGCCGAGCTGTTCGGCGAGGAATGACGGCGGCCGGACGACGGTCTCCTTCCAGCACAGCGCCTGCGCGCGCCGGGGGCGGTGGCGTCTGGCCCGCATCAGCCGAGGCCCTCACGCCCCCATCCGGCATATCATCACCGTCGTCCGGCCGCATCACCCCCACGATCCACACCCCACGGCCGACAGCGGTCGTTGTGGCTGGCAGCGCCGTGTCCGCTATTCGATCGTGTAGCCGTACCGGACGAGATCGTCGCTGACGTGGACTCCGCGCTGCGTGCTGGAGATTGAGCAAAGCCCCACCTGTGCCGTTGCAAGATCCGTAGTCAAATCTTGCATCCACCCGTTTCCGGGTAGAGGCGCCGGTCTGACCCGAGGCGCATTGCCTCCGTGCCGGCTTCCCTCTTCCCCCGAGGTCTGCCCGGCAGCGCCGGGTCTTACGTCCCCTCCACGGGCGTTTTAGGTCTCCGGGCCACTCCCGGCGACGGCGACCGCAAGGGCCGCAAGATTGTGGGACGCGTTCAAGTCGCGGTCCAGCACCATAC
>DAHWHT010000123.1 GCA_027335515.1 Clostridia bacterium | reverse complement strand
CGGGGACCCAGCAAGGGGCGGAGCCGCGGGACCGGGCCGATCCTGGCAACGGACGCGAGTCGTGCGAACGCTCTCCGGTCCGGGTGGAAAGCCCGGCGTGCGCGGCAGTTGCCGCGTAGCCCGAGTCCGCCTGTTGCCTACAGCCCCGCAAGGGGTAAATACAAGGCCGAAAGGGGCGAAAACCTGGTCGGGCGGACGTGTGGAAGGCCGAAAGATCGGTTTGTACACATTTTTCTAACCAGGGTGCGTTGGCGGGCACAACCAGGACGCGCAGGCGCAGGGGCCGCGGCGCGCCCAAGGGGTTTTGGGCGACGCAGCCGCCGGCGCTGCGGCGCGATGTCCTCGCGGTGGTGCTGTTCGGTTTGGCCGCACTGGGCGGCGTGGCCCTCGCGCCAGCGCAACCCCACGGCGTGCTGGGGGCCGTGCGCCTCGGGCTTGAAGCGTTGCTCGGCCGGGTCGCCGTCGCACTGCCGGTGGCCGTGGCGGGTCTGGGCGTCGCGGTGCTCTTCCCGCCGCGGGCCCAGGCGGTCCCGGCCCGGGGACTGGGTCTGACCCTGTTGGTGGCGGTCCTTGCCGCCGGCTTCGGCTTCGGAGCGGCCGCACACCCGGTTGCCGCCGCGTGGCGCGGCCCGGGCGGTGCCGTCCGTGCCGCCCTGGACTGGATCCTCCAGGGAATCTTCGGCCGCACCGGCGCCTGGGTGGTGCTGGGCACGGCGGGTGCGGCTGCGCTGCTGCTGCTGTTGCAGTTTTCACTGGCACCGGCGCTGGCATGGCCGCTGCGCCTCTTGTGGTCGCTGCTGCGCGGCATGGGGCGGGGGGTGTATGGGTTCGTCACCGAGCCCGTGCCTGCGCCTGCGCCCGGGACGGACGAGCCGGTCGCACTTGCGGCACCGACCCCCGCCCCGGTGGTCGAAGTCGTGGACGTGGCGGCGCCGCACAAGCCACGCCGCCGCCGCCGACCGCACAGCGACGGCAGCGAAGCGGCAGCCGCCTCACTGCCGGAGGCGCCGAGCCCGTCGGCCGAGGGCGACGGGTTGGGATCCCCAGCACCCGCCGCCGGTGTCCCTGCGGGCGAAATGGCCGTGGTGCCGCCGACCGTGCCGGATTCACAGGACGCGATGCCGGACCTGATCGGCCGTCGCCACGGGCACCCCGCCGCCACCCAGGAGGCGGCGGCCGCCTATCAACCGCCGCCGCTGGATCTGCTGCGGCGCGGACAGCCGCAGCGCACCGCGGCCTCGCGCCGACGCGACGCGACCGCGCGCGCCGCTCAGTTGGAAGAGGCGCTGCGCAGCTTTGGAGTGGCGGCGCGCGTCGTGGATGTGACGCAGGGACCGGCCATCACCCGCTACGAGGTCGCACCCGGTCCGGGCGTGAAGGTGGCGCGCATCGCGGGACTGGCCGACGACCTAGCCTTGGCGCTGTCCGCCAGCGACGTGCGCATCGTGGCGCCGATTCCAGGCAAGGGCGTCGTCGGCATCGAGGTGCCCAACCTGGACGTGTCGGCGGTGCACCTGCGGGATGTTCTCGAAAGCACGGATTTTCAACACGCCGCCTCGCCGCTGACGGTCTGCCTTGGCCAGGACATCGCCGGCAAACCGGTCGTCTGCAGCCTTGAGCGCGTACTCCATGTGCTGGTCGCGGGGGCCACCGGTTCCGGAAAGAGCATCCTGATCAACGCGATGCTGATCAGCATGCTGTATAAGGCGCGGCCCGAGACGCTGCGCCTGGTGCTGGTCGACCCGAAGATGGTGGAACTCTCCACCTACAACGGCATTCCGCACCTGCTGGCCCCGGTGGTCACCGACCCCAAGAAGGCCGCGGCGACCCTGCGCGTGGTCGTCAAGGAGATGGAGCGTCGCTACGGCTTGTTCACCAAGGAAGGCGTGCGCAACATCACCGGCTACAACGCCGCCGTCGCGACCCGGGGCGAAGCGGTGCTGCCGTTCGTGGTCGTCGTCATCGACGAACTCGCGGACCTGATGCTGGTGGCGCGCTCGGATGTGGAAGACTCGATCCAGCGCCTGACGCAGATGGCCCGCGCCGCGGGCATCCATCTGATCGTCGCCACCCAACGGCCGTCGGTGGACGTCATCACCGGCGTGATCAAGGCCAATATCCCGACGCGCATCGCCCTGGCCGTCGCGTCGCAGGTCGACTCGCGCACCATCCTCGACGGAAGCGGCGCCGAAAAGCTGGTGGGCCGCGGGGACATGCTCTTTCGGCCGATGGGGGTGCAAAAGCTGCTGCGGGCCCAGGGGGCGTTCATTGATGACGCCGAGGTGGAAGCCGTACTCTCCTTCCTGCGCGAGCGCGGCCGGCCGGACTATGACGCGACACTGCTGGAGGTTGAAGAGGAGGAGGGTGGCGGCGGCCTTGACGCCCCTAATGAGGACCGTCTGTTTGCCGACGCGCTGGCCGTGGTGGTGGAAAGTGGTCAGGCCTCGGTCAGCAACATCCAGCGGCGGCTGCGGGTCGGCTTCACCCGGGCCGGCCGGCTGATCGACATGATGGAGCAGCGGGGGTTTGTCGGCCCGCACTCGGGAAGCAAGTCGCGCGAGGTCCTGCTGTCGGTCGACCAGTTCCGCCGGATGTATGGGGACCGCGGGGGGCTGGCTGGCGGGGACCCCCACGGGTAGGACCCCGCGCCCGAGCACCGGGGACAACCGGGCCGGGGTGGCGCGGCGTCCGGTCTGCCCGACGTGTCGGTTCGACCGGCGTTGTCGCCGCCGTCCCCTGCGCCGCAACGCCGGCCACGTCGACGCCTTCGACGGTTGCCGGGCATGGAACCAATGGGTCCAAGACTGCTGTCTGCGGGGCCACCGTTATGGCCTGCCTGCGGCAGCAGCCTACTGCGACGTTCTGGCGCCCCGACACCTTCCGGGCGGCCGACGGAAGCCATCCGCAGACGCGCAGGATATCGTCAATGGCAGACGCGAAAGGCGGGCGGCCGGTGCCGACAATCGGGGACCGACTACGGGCGCACTGGACGCCAAACGCGCGGCGGGCCTCACACCCCGAATGGCCCGCTCTTTTCACGTGGTCACCGACCGACCGCGTTCCAGCCCTTCGACACCGTGCGGCCCAGACCTCCAAGAACCTGGTCCCGGAAGGATCGCCCATCGCCGTGTAGAACACGGTCGACCGGTGGGCTCCGGAAGGATCCCGTTGTTGCGGTGACACCGCTGCTCGGAGAGAGCGGACCTGTTGACACCCTGACGCGTTCGATTTATGAAGTGCAGGGCGCAGCATGCGCAGCGATGCGAATGTCGAGGAGATGGCGCGCGTGCAGGCGACGCAAGCCTCCGGCTCGTTCGAGCAACCGCCCCAATCAGATCCCATACAGGGCGTTGTGCTAGGCCATGCATTGGACGTTTTACAGCGTCTGCCTAACGAGTGCGTCGACATGGTGTACATTGATCCTCCGTTCGGTACGGGGCAGGTGCAGCGTCTCGCATCCATCCGGACTGGAGTCGGCTCATCGGTACGCAAGGGGTTTGGGGACCGCACATACCATTGGGAGACGGTGTCTGTTCGCGAATATAGGGACGACCTGCCGTTCGAGGAGTACTTGTCGTTTCTGTATGTACATCTTATGGAGCTGCATAGGGTTCTAAAGCCCGCGGGATCCCTGCACTTGCATCTCGATTTTCATGCGGTCCACCATGCAAGACTCATTCTTGATGAAATATTCGGGCCCGACCGCTTCCTCAATGAGATCATTTGGGCCTATGACTACGGTGGTCGCCCGCGCAACAAGTGGCCGCGCAAGCACGACAATATTCTGTGGTATGCCAAAGGTGATGTCTGGACTTTCAACCGGGATGAGATAGATCGGATTCCCTATATGGCCCCTGGCTTGGTGGGCCCTGAAAAGGCTGAGCGGGGCAAACTGCCGACTGACGTGTGGTGGATGACGATAGTGCCGACCAACAGCCGAGAGCGCACCGGTTACCCGACACAGAAGCCGGAAAAGTTGTTGGAGCGCATTATGGTGGCAGCCAGTAGGCGTGGAGACTTCGTGATGGATTGCTTCGCGGGCACCGGCACCACGGGCGTCGTGGCAAAACGTCTTGGCAGAGAGTTTCTCCTTGTCGACAACAATCCTGAAGCCGTCGCCATTGCTATGCGACGCTTGGGCATTCCGATCATTACGGACCTGTTCTCCGTCCCCAACGAACCGTAGAGCCGTGGAGCAGGCTGGCCAACTTGAGCAAGCAAGTGGTGCGGTGGAAGGCTTCTTGCGGATCCGGCAAAGGCGTCTACTCTACACAGGCGCCATGGTGCGGGCGCGAATCCCGTTTCGGAGAGGGTGACGCACATCCGCCGAGAAGGTGCGGTCGGGGCCGACCAACGGCGAGGCAGCGAGGGTGGCGGGCGTCAGCCTTGGTGGGCCTCACCGAGGCTGCTTTTGCGCACCGTAGCCTTACTAATCTTTGTGGGGTTCTGGTGGGTGTTCGTCGTGCCGGTTCTGTTCCTCCAGGCCGTCTTGCTGGCGCGGGCTGAACAACGGCACAGGCAGAACCACAATGCGGCCCAACCGTTCGGCGTTATCCTGTTTACCGAAGGAGGTCCTTCGCGGCGGCGCGGACGCCGAAGGGGACGACGGTCGCGATCGCGTCCGCTGCGATAAGGCCGGCCCAGCGTTCGGGCGGATGGTCGTGCAGGTGATTACGGAGGCTGACGACAGGGCGTCCAGGTTCAGCGGCAGCGAAACGCGAGCGGGGCTGGCCGGTCTGGGCTCCAGTTCGGCCACGCTGAAGTAGTCCAGGGCGCGGGGCGTGGAGAAGATCCGCACCACGTCGATCCACTGGCCGCGAGGCGCAGCAGGCGCAGGCCGCGTCGCTTCTCGTTCAACCCTTTGCCTGCCGCCGCCAGCAGCCGTTCCTTCTGCCGCTCCAAGTTGCCGGCCTCGGCCTGCGTGTTGGAAGAGACGCGAGCATAGACGGCGCATCGCTGCGCAGATCCACGCCTACCCCGGATCAGAGCATCGACCTCCGAGAACCGACGCTGGCCGGAGGCCAAGCGCGTCATCGGCCGCAACCGACCTCTCCCACCGGTAGACCGTGCGGACCGCAATGCCGAGACGTTTCCCTGTTTGCCGTCGAGAGCGCCCGCCGGGTAGGCCGGAGGGATCGCACCTCCAGCCCCCCACAGATTCCGGACGTGAGCCTCTCGACTCATCCGGCTCGTGCAAGCCCCCCGGGCAATCACGCTGTCGCGCTCACCCGGTGCAGAAACCTCCGGCTCCTCCCTTGCGGTTGGCCGGGGCTCATGGGGCTCGCCCGTCCCCTTCGCTCCGTACGCATTACGCGCACATCCTTGCTAGTGGAGTTTCGCAGATTTAAGGCTGCGGGGGGGTAGGCCGGTTTAGGCCGACGGTGCAGGGGAGAGAACAGGTGATCCCCTGGACATAGGGGACATGTTTTCCTACCGTGTAGGGTATGAGCACAACAGGGACTCGGCCCC
>DAHWHT010000113.1 GCA_027335515.1 Clostridia bacterium | reverse complement strand
TCCACCTCGCCATGGCGCGAGGGGCTCTCCGTCCGGGTGCGCCGATAGACGACGTAGACCTCCTTGGCACCCAGGCGCACCGAGGTGCGCGCCGCATCCATGGCGGTATCGCCGGCGCCGACAATCAGGACCTTGTTTCCGACCTTGGGAACCACAAAGCCGAGATCCGAGGCGTGGGACATGGCGACCTTCACATGCTGCAAATACTGCTGCGCGGTCCCGATCCCCTCGGCGTCCTCGCCCGGCACGCCGAGACGACGCGCCTTGATCGCCCCGATGCCCAGGAAGACGGCGTCGAACTCGGCGCGCAACTGCTCCAGTTGCACGTCGCGCCCCAGAGCCATCTCGTAGCGGATGGTCACCCCCTGGGCCGTAATGCGTGCCACCTCGCGGTCCACCGTGCCCTCCGGGAGCACGAACTCGGGGATGCCGTCGGCCAGCAGCCCGCCCGCGTACCGCTGGGCCTCAAAGATGGTGACCGCGGCACCGCGTCGGCTGAGAAAGTCCGCGCAGGCCAATCCCGCCGGACCGGCACCGACCACCGCCACGCGCGCCCCGTCCAGTCGGTCGTCGTCGGGAACGGGAAACTCAGCGGTGTATTCGGGTGGAACCTTATCCCCGTACGAGGCGACCGCAGCCGCGAATGGCGAGACGTTCGGATCGGTGTACGAAGAGACCCCCGTGGCGGCGCGCTCTGCGGCGCGCTTGGCCAGGAGCGCCTCAAACGCATCGCTGTGGGCCAACGCGTAGTCGGAGATGTAGCGCTCGATGGCGCCAATGCGCACACCCTCGCCCCGCGCATTCAGGACGCAGTGGCCCTCGCACTGGTTTTCCCAAGCGCAGACGCGGCCCGTGCAGGCCGCGAGCGCGTTCTTCTCGTAGTCGGCGGCCGCCGCGTCAAGGATGCGGCCCTCCTGCACCAGGGCAATATAGGTGGGGATGGGGTTGTTGTTCGGGCAACCGGAGATGCAGGTCGGATACTTGCATAGCAGACAGCGCTGCGCCTCGGCAAACACCGAATCGGGATCGAAACCCTGAACAACCTCATCGAAGGTGACCGTACGCCGCTCACCCTGCAGCATGCGCCACGGGGTCATCTTCCACGGATCGGGCTGGATGGGCCGACTCGCGGCGTCCTCCCCGACGGACGGCCCGCCATCCTGCCGGGTGGAAGCCGCACGATTTCCTTCATTATTAGCCAGCATACACGCTTCGCCCTCCCTGTCAGCCCGGAGGGCCACGGGCAGCCCACCAGGGATACTGACAGATCGCGCGACGCTTGTGAAGGGGTCGCGTAACGCAGCGCGGGCCGACGCCTGCCGCCGTAGGGGCCGCGTGCGGTCGTGTTTCGTCTCCGAAACGCTGCCGGAACGACCCTCAGGCGTCGCGCGACGGGCGCGGCCGATACACGTTCAGCCCCACCTTCACCTCGTGGTCCGGGACCGAGACGTTGCCCTCCGTGCTGGCAACAATGGTGGTCTTGCCCGAACTCGACGGACCGAACTCCTTGCTCAGATCGACCCGCAGCGTGAGGATGCTGCCCTCCACCTGGATCTCGACGTTCTTCATCCCGCGGTGCCACCCCTCTCCGGCCCGCACGCAACCCTCCTCGGGAAGCCCGCCGAACCGGGCCACCGAACTTCGCCGCCTCGCATTCGCGCTCCTGGCAGGCGCCCGGCGACGTTGAGAGGCGACCGTTCGCAGGTGCCGCCCGCCCGATGACGAACCGCGCCATCGCCAGGGCGAGACCCCGAAGCGAGAACGCCAACCGAGGGAGGCGCGTGCGACATGTCGACCGCCGGCTGGCGCATCACCCCCACGGCGGCCCCTCCCCCGACCCGCGCCGCATGGGAGGCCCAGCGCCCGCACATCCGTCGCTGCATCCACGAGGCGCTCGGGCCGTGGGACCCGCTGCCGCCCGCCACGATCGACCGCCAACCGGCGACGGACCTGCGGCTGCCGGAAACCACGGTCCTGCGCCTTTCCTGGGACAACGGCATGGGCCAGACCGTCCCCGCCTACCTGCTGCTGCCGGCGCGCCGGGACCGACCTCTGCCGGCGGTCTACTTCTGCCACGCCCACGGCGGTCGCTACGCATTGGGCAAGGACGAGTTGTTTGAAGCCAGCGCGCT
The DNA here is from genome assembly GCA_027335515.1 of Clostridia bacterium. The sequence continues at coordinate 6,769 of DAHWHT010000113.1, read as the reverse complement.
TGGACCGACGAAGGCCGAACTGCTCGTGCGCGCCGGCTACGCGGTGCTCGCCGCGGACAGCTGGTGCTTCGGTGAACGTCAGGGCCGTGGACCCGGCGGCCCAAACCAACGCGGCGTGGACGAAGAGGCCTCCGAGTTCAAGCGGCAACTGTGGCTCGGCCGTACCCTCTTTGGCCTGATGGTGCGGGACGACCTCCTGGGGCTGCAGGTGGCGCGCAGTCTGCCGGAGGTCGATCCCTCCCGCGTCGGCATCATGGGCATGAGCATGGGGTGCACCCGGGCGTGGTGGGCCGCCGCGCTGGACGACCGCGTCGCCGCCGCGGTCTGCATCGCCTGCCTGACGCGCTACCAGAACCTGATCGCCAGCGGCGCCCTGGACGCCCACGGCATCTACTACTTCGTCCCAGGATTGTTGCGCCACTTCGACACGGAGGCGATCGTGGGCCTGATCGCGCCCCGGCCCCTGCTCACCCTCTCCGGGGACCAGGATCGCGGCGCCCCCGCCGACGGTGTGCGCACCATTCAGGACTGGTGCGGGGCGCTCTGGGCCGTGCACGCCGCCGCAGACCGCTACCGGGGACGGCTGTATGCGGGCGTCGGCCACTCCTGGACCGGAGCGATGTGGAACGAAGCCCTGGCGTGGCTGGCGCACTGGCTGGGCGACCGGCATCCGGCCTGAGCCATGCGACCGGCCAGCCCGGCCCCGGCACGCCGAGCACGGCGGCCGGACGGGTCATCGAGCGTGCACGGAGCGGCGCCAATGACCCCACAACCGCCGCTAGCTAGGCGACCGGGGGACGCGTCCGATTGGCGGAACCGCCGGCACGCTTGCCGCCACGCCTGCGGTTGGACCCATTGGACCCAGCACGGTTGGATTTCGTCCCCGATTCCCGCGCGCGGCCCGCATCCCGACCCTCTCGGCCGCGGCCGTCGCCGCCGCCCGCGCGGGCCCCCGCGGCGCGGCGGTCCCGGTTGGACTCCCCCAGAGGGCCACGCCCATCCTCACCGCGCAGCAGCGTCTCAGCGTCGGTCCCGACGCCGTCCGCCAGCGCCAGCAGGGAGGTTCCACCCGGATAACGGCACGTACCCCGCTCCAGGGCGAGGATCACGCGCTCCGCGACACCGGAACGCTTCGCCAACGCCTCCACCGTCAGGCCCCGCTCCTGGCGCAACTGTGCCAGGGACCGTCCCACCGCGCCGGCGGGGGCGGCCCGCACCCGTATCTCCAGCGGCTGCCGGGCCGGCTGCGGTTCAGGCGGCTGTGCGGTCGTCTCCATCATGCCAACAGCCTTCGCCACACGAAGGGCACACCCTGCCATCCCAAGGCGCAGGCCGCTGCCGGCGCGCGTCGCCCCGCGCCTGACCCGACGGTCCCGCCTCGGACGCATGTGGGGCGGTCAGACGGGCCGGCGGGCCACCACACTGAGGCAGCGCCACTCCAGGGCGCGCAGCCGCGCACTGACCCGATCGAAATCCGAGACAATCCGCGCCTCGCACTTGGCGAGATGCCCGGCCCACCCCGCCGGATCCAAACCGGCCAGCAGCAACTTTGGGATGGCAAGGCGCCGCCAAACGGCAAGGGCCGTGGGTGCGTCGCCGACGCTGATCTGCTGCGGCGCGCTGACCTCGGCCCGTTCGAGCACCAGGCCCGCAGACTGCAGCATGCCCTCCAACTCGCCGAACGCCAGCAGCGGCTGCGGGAGTGCCCGGCCGACCGCGGCGTGTGCGAGCCGAATGGGCTCCAGGACCTCCGTCCAAAACGGCGACCAGGGAAACTCAAGGGCGGCGGCGATGGCGAGCCGACCGCCGGGCCGCAGGATCCGAGCCATCTCGCGAATGGCCCGCGGCCCGTCGCACAGGTGGAGAAACAACGCGCCCACCGCCATGTCCACCGTGCCGGAGGCCAGAGGCAGAGACTCGGCCGAAGCCCGAAGAAAGTGCAGCCATGCCATGCCGGTCGCCCGGGACCGCGCCCGCTCCAGGCGTCGCGGGTCGGTGTCCGTCACCAGCAGGGCGCCGGCCGGTCCCACCCGTTGCGCCAACTGCCCGTCGAAGGTAATCCGCCCCGCGCCTGCCCCCACCTCCACGACCGCCCCACCGCACGGCGGATCCGCGAAGGTTACGAACTGGTCGGCCTGCTCGTGCCATTGGATGTACAGACCGGCAAGGTTGCCGCCCGGGTCGGCAAGGGCGATGGGCAGGGATGGTGGGGCGGGCGCAGGGCTGGCGGTACCGGTCAGCAGGATGCGGCCACCGCTTGAGGCCGTCAGGGCCACACTGAGGCTTGCCTGCAGGCCGGCAGCCGCATTCTGCAGGGCCGCATCCAGCCCGCCCGGCTGCCACGTGGCGACGCCATGGCAAAGGCGCGGCGGCGCGGAGAGCTGCGGGGTCGTTTGCGTCAGGGCGTCGGCCGTGGCGCGCAGCCACGCCTCGGCGGCGCCCACGTCCGTCCGAGGCAGCAAGAGGGCAAAGACGTTGCCCTCCACGCGCAACGCCAGCCCGTCGGGCGGCGCCGCCGACCGCACCGCATCCGCCAGCGCGGCAAGCACCGCATCCCCCACCGCCCGGCCATGCCGCTCGTTGATCGCCTCGAGATGGTCCAAGCGCAAACAAACCGCAACCCCGGGCGCACCGTCCCAATCGGCGGCCACCGTGTGCCAACCACGCCGGTTGACCAGTCCGGTGAGGGCATCGGTGCGGGTCCAGGCAGGCAGTGACGCGTACGGCGCGGGGTCGGTCCGATCGCGGTCCAGCACCGTGAGCAGGGTGAACGTTCTGTCACCCTCGCAAACGGGCGCCCCGACCAGGATCACCGGGCGCAACCTCGGGCCGTGGCAAACCGCCGCACCGACCGCACCGCCGGTCCGCACGGCCAAGGCCAACCGTTCGCGGCCGTCCGGCTCGCCATCCGGCCCGACCAGGCGCAACGCCTCCGGAGCCTGGAGGCCGCTGGCATCCGTCCCCAGCCCCCAATAGTCAAGGGCGCAGGCGTTGAGTTCCACCAGCCGACAGGCATCGTCCAGAATACACATCGGAAGCGGCACGTTGCGGTAGGCCACCCGCGCAATGGTATCGCCGGAAAGCACGGCACCCCGCTCCTCCTGGCGCCGCACGGCGCCGCCGTCCGCCGTGCGCGGCAACGGCCAAACCCGTCGTGCCCGCAACCGGCCCCCTGTAGCTCAATGGGCCATGCCATTCGCGGCCCGGACGACAACGCCTGCATGCCATCCGCATCCATATTTCAATCCTTACCAACCCGACGGACGCCCGGAGGGTTCAGGGCGGACACCGCCGCGCCGGGCACACATGGCGCGCAGGCTCCGCCGACCCCAGGCCTGCAGGGGGATCCACGCTTCACGCAGCCTGGGGCATCCCCGTCAATCCCTCTGGGTGGTGGGATCGGCCCTGCGCCGGCCACCGGGCTGTGACCGACCAGGTGCGCCAGGGGCCCCGCCTGCAATCCGGCTGCGCGGCGAACCCGCCCGCCGTCTCGCGCCGCCGCCCGGCGCAGGGACGGTCGTATCCCGCACCCGTCCACCACTCAGCGCGGGGACGGGCTGACCATCGCGGCGACCTCCCGCACACACTCGACACAGATGCCCTTGCGGTGAAAGGGAATCACGTGGATCGCCGTACCACAAAAGGCGCAGCGCAGCGGCTCAACCGCTTCCGGGCGGGGGCCGTCGGCGGCCAGGGGGGTGACCGCCGGCTGCAGTCCGCGCCGCAGCGCATCGCGCACACCGGGCGGCACCACCAGCCGTCCCAGGTGGTCCAGTCTCCGAACGATGTTCCTGGAAAGCGGCGCCACGCCGCCACCCCCCCCCCCGCCCCCGTCCGGCGGCGCACACCGACCGGCGCGGCGGCATCCCCACAGCGGCCCCACCGACCCGGCGCCGCAGGCTCACCAAGGTGCGGCGGTGGCTGCCCCGATCCCTCGGTTCGGCCCCTGGACCCTGGGACGGACCGACCTGCCCGATCGGGCGAGATCCCGTGCCACACTGCGGGTCGGTTGTCAACGATCGACGGTGGTCAAAGTAGTGTAAATAGTCTACCACAGGGCCGGACAAAGCAGTGCCCTCCCGGGGTGTCAACCGCCGCCCAATTCCTTGACCAACCGCGACTTCTGCCGTTCGTGGCGCCCCAATCCGGGCTGCACCGGCCGCCCCTGGACCCTCCCCACCGTCACCGGGCAGGGGCCGACCCCGTGGCGCGTGCGTGGGGTCGGCGGGCCACTGGGAGTCGTCCCGCGCCGCTCGCCGCAGCCGCCCGCGCACGCACGCACGCACGCACGGGAGACCGGCAACCAGCCGCGCCACGGGCAGCGCCTCGCGGCAACCGGCGCAAGGGCACCCGACTGCGGGACCCCAAGGCGCGGGGACCCACCGCTGGCGGGCAGACGGGGGTATGGAAGCGCAACGACGGACACCGAGCGTTCCGTGTGGCCTTCCACGCAAAGCGCCGCCCAAGGGATGGGGTCGCAGCGTGGGCTGGGTACGCGTGGAACGCTTTGGAGGCGCTGGCGCGTCCGTGCGCGACCCACCCCGGACCGGCCGGCGGTCGCACGCAGGGGACGGCCCCACCGCCCCCGAACCTACCCACCACCGGAGGCGGGATGCGCCGTTCCGGCGTGCGCCGCGGGGCCGACATCCCGCGACCGTACCGGTCCGCCGCTGGCATGCCCGCCTCCCCAAGGGGCACGGGCGCAGTCCAAGGCCGGAAAGGGGCAGAAGCCTGGTCGGGCGGACCCGTGGACAGCCCCAAGGCGGTTGGCCACGCCGTTGGACCAGGCTCGACGCATGGCACTTCTATCGGTCTCTTCTTGGGCGTTGAACCGCCACCTCGGTCCTCTGCACTGGACCAAGTGGGACCCACAGGCGCATACCCCGGTGACCACGGTGGAAGACCGACCCCGGACCCTGCCGCTGACGGACCTGCCGGCCCGCTTGGCGGCCATGGGATTGCAGGCGTGCGAACTCGGCCACTTCCACCTGCCCGCCCTGGAGACCATCCACGACGACGACGCCGCGGAGATCCGCCAGGCCTTCGAGCGGGCGGGCGTGGTGTTGTGGAGCCTGCTGGTCGACTACGGCGACATCAGCGCGGCCGATCCGCAGCGGCGGGACGCGGACCGCGCCTACATCGCCGGCTGGGTACGCTTGGCGGCGCGGCTGGGCGCACGCCACGTCCGGGTCGTCGCCGGGGAAGGCAGCCCTTACGACGAGGCAGCCATCGACCGCGCCGTCGCAGCCCTGGACGAACTGGCCACCCTGGGCCGCAGCCTTGACGTCGGCATCCTGACCGAAAACTTCCGCCGCCTCGCTTCCACCGCGGAAGTCTGCACCCAAATCTGCATGCGCCTGCAGGGGCGTGTCCAACTGACGGCGGACTTTGGCAACTTCCCCAAGGCCACCCGCGCCGCCGCGCTGGCCCAGATCCTCCCGTTTGCGCGCTCGGTACACGCCAAACCCGACCTGGATGCGCAAGGCAACCTCGAAACCGACGGTTTCGATGCCCTGCTCGACCTCGTGGCCGACACCCATTTTGCCGGAGCCTACACCGTGGTCTACGAAGGACCGCAAGACCAATGGGTGGGGATTCAGAGCACCGCGGAACGCATCCGCCGGCACGGACGCGCCCTGTCCTCCGATTGAGCGACCGCGGCCGGCGGCCCGCGCCCCATCCGCATCCCCCACCTACCGGCGGGCTACCCCCCGCCTGTGGGCGGGGGGGCCGTCCAGCAGCCATCGCAGACATCCCGCTCTCCGCCCAAGAGGTGCTGGTCGTCGACGACCCGGCCGCAGTAGCGGCAGATGCCCAGATACGGCAACGCAGCCCCGACGATGGGGTCGTTCCTTGGCAGTTCTCCGTTCAGCGCGGTGATCCACTCGTTGGCCAGGAAGACGGCGTAAGCGAGGCTCAACCCGCCCCGCGGCGGCACCACGGTGTTACCCGGCGTGTAATCGAGCCAACGGCGCGTGTGTCCCGTATCGGTATCCCGCGCCAGAAGGATGAATCGCCATCGCACCGCCACGCCTCGCCCCCCCGTCCCGTGGGAGTCGCGCGCCCGAACGGGACGGGGGCGCCCTCCGGGCCGCCCCAACCACCATACCGCTGACTGCGCAGACGCCGCAGCATCGCTGACCGTAGCGCAGAGCGCAAGGGCACGCCAAGGCCCGTTCGGCGACGGTCGCTTCGGTCCAAGCGGCGGATGCTTCAGCCGCCACCTGGCGACCGCTTCCATGGGTATGCGGGCGCGCGGCAGCCCAAGGCCGGCGACAGCCAACCCGGCCCCCGCTGCGTTTGGCGGCCGCCATAAGGCTCAGGTCTCGCACGCGGCCGTATGCCACATTGGCGAAACGGACCGCGTCTCCATTCGGGCAGGCGCCCGCCACCACCATGCCGGTCGCGCCGGTGCCCTGCAGCGTCACTCCGGCGGCCGTGACCCACTCGACGCCGCCAAGCACCGCATCCCGGTTGCCTCCATCCCCGAACCCCCAGCTCCGTTCGGCTTGCGCGGCAGCGCCGCGCCGGTACGATCCTTCGCACACACCGCACGCGCCCCTGCAAGCCGCCGGTCGGCCGCGCTCCCGGCGCGCAGCGTCGGCACCGCACCCGGTTCCCCGGGAAGGTTCGAGGGTTCGAGGCGGGATGGAGCCAGGACCATGCGTGCGCGGCTCGTTCGGCATGCGGCATACGGAGGGGCGGATTGCCGCCAATCGTGGCGCAAGCGCAACCCGGACCGAAAACGGGCCGCCCCCCCCCCCGCCCA